>NZ_NHPG01000111.1:0-90072 GCF_002252965.1 Halorubrum sp. Ea1 | reverse complement strand
CCTTCCAGTCTGTATAACCTCGAGGGGGTTTCGAAATCGAATGCGCACAGTGCTGTCTCGGCAAAAAAGTGATCTTAGCGGTCAAATCGGTTAAATATCGTTTTGATACCACGTCTGAGCTAATACGCGCCACTCCAACGGTACGACGGCCCGCGAACCGTCATCATCCTCAACGAGGTCGATCAACGCAAGGACCCGAGCCTCATCTACGATCCCCACAGTATGGAGCAGGTCGCGCTGATCCGTCTCTGTTGAAATCCTCAGCGCCTGAGACAAACAGTCCTCTGAATAGAAGGCGCGAACATGGTACGAACCGAGGCTAATCTGCGGGATAGAGTGATCGGTCAGTACAGGTGAGCGTGGGGCGTGTGTTACCGAAGCGGGTGGCTCTCGGCACCGTTGGAGGTGACCTCAGACGAGCCATCCACTACCCGGCTGGGGTTACGCGACCATCGTTTTGCGGATCACAACTGTCTGTGATGGCCGGTGGATCACTTGGACAGACACGTCGCTGCCGGTGGCCAGCGCACACTTACTCTCCGGGATCCGGAACATAATTGTGTCTCCCACAGCGTACCGGCCACCCTGAAGCAGCGCTCCACCGTCACCCACGTCTGCAACAGCGTTGTCCACTGCCTTTAGCGAGCGTTCATCGAAGAGATTCGCGCCCGCAATCTGGCCGTCGGATTCACGGATTGCATTCCCTGCCCCGGCTGGTAGATGCACAATGCGGCCGCTTCGGACGCCTTTGTCACAATCGGCACGCACGGCAATCTCTGTGTCAGACACCGCGACAGGATCGCCTGCGATGTGCGTGAGCGTAACGATACCCCCGCTCGTCCCGTCCTGCGGGGCGAAATCGCCGCTCGACTGGGCCACTCGTGGCGCCGGCTCCCGGAGTGCCGTGGTGACGTCTAAAGCCGCAATTGCAATAGCTCCGCTGAGTACAACGACGATGGCGACTAACAAAATAACCGAGATTACCGACGACACGCCTCGGTCTGTGCTCACATGTTCTCATACCGGAGTTGGGGATATGAGTGTTCGGCCTCCGGTCACTCCACTGCGTATCCGCTCTCAGCTGTGACTGAGGGTGAGCGACGAGTCGTTGAGATTGCGTATCTTTGTGACCAGGGCGATGGAATCGCAAAAATCGATCGTGGCTACGTCGTGATCGTCTCGGAGACAACCGTTGGTGAGCAGTATCAGTTGAGATGGAGACGGCGCCGAGGAACGTGGCGTTTGCCGCTGTTGTTGACCATACCCCGTAGCCCAGCTATCTCCGGCTGCAGGCGGGTCTCTGGCTGCTGACCGCCTCCACCTGTGAGTTAGGCGCCACCGCTAGCGGTCAGGGAGCGTATGGACTCGCCTGCGGATCTCGATGTATCTCTTAGTTGAGCGGGTGGGACGGACCGGTGCTGTGTAGCTCCGAATGTGACAACATCTTTGCGAGGAGGCCCCGATGCGCTGTCTCTCTTAGCTTACCGAACGCAGAAAATACGGAATGACAAGGCCACAGAGAAGCGCGCCAACGACAGCAAGCACTGCTACTTGTGGCGTACCTGCAACTGCACTGTCCATTACCGCGCTCATAGAGGGAGGTCGCTTACAGTATATTTAAAAGAAACTATGTGACACGTCAGCCACCGCGTTATAACACTGTAGTTGCTGATGAGCGCCGCATTCCGAGGGTTCGATCAGGCTTGCTGGTTCGGGAAAACCATCACCGGAACGTCTGCTTCTCGGATGAGTTTACCTCCCGGGTCGCCGGCAATTGTCCGCTCCCACGTGTCCATATCTCGAGGTGTGAAGGCGACGAGTGTCGCCTCCATCATATCGATCGCATCAGTGAGTGCCTCCGCGACCTCGCGCCCTTCAAGCGTCGCCCACTCAAACTGGAGATCATCACGGTATAGGATGTCTACGAACTTCTCGTAAGTCGCTCCTGCGAACTGATCTCTGCCGGTTTTTATTGTCGTCTCCGCGGCCGTTCCCGGGGTTACGTGTGTTACGATAAGAGTCGTATCCGAGTCTAAGTGCGGCCGAACCGCACGTGCCGTCGCTTCAGCGTCGTCGGGACTCGCGATCGGAATTAAAATACGTTCGAATAAGTCCTCGTTCATGTATATACCGTGTCTGACGATACAAAAAAGCGTACGGGTTACTGACTCGCAGGACCGATCCACATGGCACTTCCCAACTATTGACATCCTCCTCCGCGTTCACGCGGAGGAATCCCGAGCGGTGGGAGTTTCAGGTTCGCAATCGTGAATCCGATTTCTTCTTCGAGAAATCGTTTAACCCATCGCAAAACGGTGGGTGACTGGCGGTGCCAAGCCGCCGTTACTTCTATCCTCAATGCCGTTGACTCATCTGTTGTTTTTCCCAGGAGGGAGTCGCTAACACGTCGACAGACTTGGTACACTTGGACTTGCTCAACCGACAGGCACAGACGAACGTTTCTGGCATTCGCGTTCACCGTGTTGGTATTTCGGGTATTGTCTCGTTAGCGGCGGCGAGGCCGCCTCCCAAGGCCGTTCGGAATCGCTCCGTTCCGACCTGATCTTACTCTTTAGTACGAATTGACACCATTTGAAACTGCGGGCTTTGGAAACTCGGGAATGCCACCGAACAGTGGTTCGTGTAGGGTTCTGTCGGATTCGTCCTGCAGCTCAAGCCGTAGGTATTCTCCTCGAATCTCTATAAAACCTCAAACCACGAGATAACTAACTGATTGCCTTCAGCTTCTTCGCCCGTCGCCTCAGTGTTGTAACGCTTGGATTTCGACTCGTCCATGCCTCCGCAATAAATCCAAATATTGACTGTATAATTCCTGTAGCGGTACTTCACAGGCAGAAATGCGTAAACCGGATTTAATTGCGGCGTCATCATGAGCTCAGCCATGCCGGGTCCAGATCAGGCATTAACGCAGCGCCATCGGTTCATCACCCAACTCGGGTCGTGTCGTCAATCCAATTGTGTCTGTGCGCACCTCGCGTCATGGTCCTGTGGGGAAGATCGATGAGCCGGCTCACCGCACTCACAAAGCGAGCATCTGCGAGCCCCGTTAGAACGTTCATGTTCGTACTGATTGCGGTATCCGCTGCCGTCGCAGCGATGCTGTATGCGGTCTTCGGATCTGAGCTGCCCGGCACTGCGGCGATCGTCTACGCGTGGACGCCGATGATGAGCGCGGGTCTCACTGTTTGGATCGTCGACGAGAGCATTCGCGATTGGCTTGGACAACTCCGCAACCTACGGGTCGGCATCCACTGGTATCTTGCCGGGATTGGGATCATGGTGCTCGGCACGGAGTTCGAAACCATCGTTACGCTCGTCAGTGGCGGAGACGTGAGGGTTCCAGCAGCGCCGCCTCTCGCGTATCTCATCACATTCGGGGTTACACTTCTTCTCGCTGGCGCGATCGAGGAACTCGCATGGCGTGGATTTCTTCAACCTCGTCTCCAGCGCCGTTTTTCGGCGATATCGGCAAGCGTGTTCATCGGCATTATCTGGGGGCTCTGGCATGTTCCGATGATACTCGGCGGGGCGGGCAACTTCACCGTCTTTTGGGAGTACATGCTGAATATCACGATGATGTCCGTCATTCTCGGATGGCTGTACAACAGCACAAACGGCGCGCTTCCGGCCGTAATGATCGCGCACGCGTCGCATAATATGCCTCCTGTCGGCGATCCGACCGGGGGTGCGCCTGGGGTCTTTGAGACCCTTTCTGGTGACGCTATCTTCTATCTTTGTTGTGCGGTCGCAATCACGCTATACGCTGGGTCTCAAACGCTAACTCGTGACCGTAGTCTCCCTGATATCCCAGGGCAGCTCACGGGTCAACCCGGTCAGGAAAGTCACTCAGCCGATTGACGTCGCGTCGGGATTGGTACTCCAAATTGCTACTTAACGATCACTCCGATTTTCGGTCGTCGAGAATCGATTGGAGATCACAATCCTCGTCTGAGCGGCTTGACGGACGACAATTCAAATGTGCCTCGCTTCTGCCACGCTGTGCGGTCGGTGACACGCACCGAGTGGCGGCTCACCCTCTGGGGCGAGCACAGATCCCGTAGACCGCTGTTACGCCTGTATCCCCGGGAGAGACCTTCTCGGAAGCCACAGCTATTAAACGCTGTAGTAAGTATCGACACCACGTGACGGCCGACATGTACGTTGACAGGCCGCGGGTGCTGCTCGTTGACGATGAGAAAGAGGTCGCCGACGCGTACGCCCTCCGGCTGGACGCAGTGGCTGACGTCACAGTTACTTACAGCGGTCCTGAGGCATTGTCTGCGGTCGACGAGTCTGACCCGCCGGACGTAATTCTCCTCGATCGGCACATGCCGGAACGGTCTGGTGACGATATTCTCCGTGAGTTACGAGAGTATGATATTCACACCAGAGTTATCATGGTGACCGCAATCGACCCGGGGTTGGAACTCCTCGAACTCCCGTTCGACGACTACCTCTGTAAACCGGTTGACCGCGCGGATATCAGGACCGCTGTCGACCAGCAATGTCAGGTTCTCGCATACGAACTCCTCGGCCAATACTTCGGAGTCGAATCGAAGCGAGCGGTTATCGCCGCTGAATTGCCACAGGACCGTCTCGAGGACCACGACCAGTTCTCGTCGCTCAACGAGCACGCCAACCGTTTGCGGGACCGCATCTGTCGACTTCTACCCGACGCAGACGAGTTGTTAGACCGGTTCACCGGTATCGAGCGCGAGGGGTACTGATCCCCGGCGAGAGGCGCGACCGGGGCTGATTGATCAAAGAGGTCTCTGTCGCCTCCCCCGACACCCTGACTAATGGCTGATTTCAAACCGCGCACCGCCGTCATCCGCTGCTGTGAGCGTCAGATCCCAGCCGTGTGCTTCGACGATTCGGTCGACGATCGCTAGGCCAAGACCGGTCCCACCACTCCGTGTGGAATATCCGGGGGTGAAGACGATTTCACGCTCCGTCGACGGGATACCGGGCCCATCGTCCGCGATATAAAATCCACCCTCGAATGGGTGAACGGCCACGGTCGTGCTCTCGCTCGTCTGCCCGTCTCGGCCGTTTGAACGACCTTTTGTTGGTGCCTTTGTCGGCTGATCGTTCCCCGTTTCGTCGGTCGCGACACCGTGTTCAACGCTATTCCGAAACAGGTTTTCAAATAACCGCTGGAGGCGATCGGGATCCGCGGTGACCGTCGGTAGCGACTCCGAAACCGTCAGTTCGACCTGTTCGGTATCGATCGACTCCCACGCGTCTCTCGCAGCGGTCTCGATTGCGACCTCCTCTGTGGGCTGAACAACAGCATCGTCGCGCGTCAGCGTCAGGACATCACGGATGATCCGTTCCATCCGATCGTGTGCGTCAGCGACCGACTCGAAGTGCTCGGGGTCACCGGTCTCCTGTGCTGCACGGAGATGGGCCTTCGCGACATCGAGCGGGTTCCGGAGGTCATGGCTGATGACGCTGCTCACTTGGTCAACGCCCGGTGAGTAACCTTCGTCGGGACACTCACGAAGGTCGGTAAACACTAGATACCCGGTGTCGTCGTCCGACGGGATTACGCGAGCGAAGAACGGGCCTCGGTTGCCGTATCCGTCCAGACGGATGCCGATCCGATCGCCGCGGACGAGATGTGAGACTGGCTCCCGGTCACCGGTCGTATTGTAGCTGTTGAACCGGTCGAATATCGTCGACACGCGTCCGCCCACCAGCTCCTGTTCGAACTGCTGCTCGAAGGCGTCGTTCGTGGCGGTCACGCGAGCATCGTCACCGTCGACGGTGTATGCGAGCGCGGGGTCCGGAAACTCACGCAACGGAATCGCCGTGTGACGATCATCACTCATCGGTTGCTCACATCTCTATTTGGCATTGTTACCGCGCCCGTTTCTCCGTGCGAGTGCGCATGGTAACTGGTTGGACCACCACCCGATACAACACCTATCATCACTTTGGCCCGGCAACCTGTTTAATATTATTTCTTATTTCTGAGCCAGAAACACTCTTTTTATGTTAGCTCCTATAACCAGATAACTCTATCTCATTTGTGAACCGGCTACGCGCTCCGAGCGGCGCGTTTCAATATCTGTGGCGTGACAAGGAAGTCAGCGACGGCAACCCCCAACATCGCTAATCTAAGTATCTGATCTTCGACGACGAGGAACGCGATAGCTGCGATAATAGTGGCCGTCACAGCGGGCATGCCCCAACGAACGACCGGACTGCGGAATACATTCGCTGATTGCGACATACCAGATCATCAGTATGTGCTGATATATTGATGTCGGCGTGTTTCTGGGTTGGAATCACTCCGAACAGATTAGTTGAATTGGCCTGTTTCTGGGACAGACACTCTCCGACGGGCATAACGGGTTACTTACCAATCTACCGTCATGCGACATCGGGGAGCGGGAATTGTACTTTGGATGATCACCTCGCTCGTTTTGGGTGCGGTGATCCTCTCTCCGACCAGTGGCGTCGTGCTATCCTTCTTAACAACGATCATACTGTGGGTGCTCATCGAGTCAGAAGCCGGCAATGATAGGGGACTGTGAGGCAACTGGGATCTCGGCAAACACTTCTGTGTAAATCAACGCACCACTCGAAAATACCATCATTAACAGGTTGATCGAAGTATAATAGTACACTATCCGTGGTCAGTTTCACTGTCGAACTGGCGGGTCGCTTGCTGGTCCCCGTACTCGCCGGGCTTGCCTGTATCATCGCCGGGTCTGTGGCACTCCAACGGCGAGGGCCGGCAGCTAGCGCATATGCCGACTTGGCCGTTCCGTTTGGTGTCATGTCTCTGCTATTCGGTGCTTCTGGATTCGTCTACGCTGGCGTCCTCGTGTTCGAAACGATTGGCGTCCAGCTGGTCGACTCCGCAGCAGACCGCACTATGGGTCTGCTATTTCCTGCTATCGTCCTCCCGTGGACGGTATTCGCGCTTCGATACGTGGGCCGGGGAACGCTGGTAACGCGTCGTCGCATTACTGTTGCGGCCGGACTCAGCATTTTGATCGTCGGGCTCGAATCTATCGCACTGTATAACCCGCTCAACCTCGCTATGGGGCAGCGGCAACTACTGAGTGTCACCTCGTCTGTCCTCCTCTTATCGCTTTTAGCGATCGCCTTTGCCGCGATGTGGTTAGTGCTGTCAACGTCGCGCCGTCACGATCGGTTCACCTGGCGAGACGGGCTGCTGGCCGTTGCGCCAGTCGCTATCCCGTTGCTGGTCTTCCAAACCACTCGCCCGTCTACTCCGTGGCTCAATGACATCTTAGCTAGAACGGGGTTGGGATTGGTAGCTGTCGTGATCTGGTTCGGTATGTCCCGATATTCCATTCTCTCAGATCGTCCTGGAACCGGCACGCTCGGAGAACGTGCGGTAGTAAACAGAATGGATGAGGCGGTATTCGTCGTTGATCGCGACGGGCGTGTTGCTCGCGTCAATCCGGCGGCTGAAGATCACTTTGGCACTATCGGCGCGGGTGTACAGATCAGCGAGGTGACTGACTTTGGCGTAGAATTACTCACGGAACGCGAGACAATTCGATGTCAAACCACGAACGGACAGCGCCAATTTGATCCTCGCATCACTGAGCTTCGAAACGATCGCGATGAGCTCCTCGGTCTCACTATCACATTGTTCGACGTGACTGACAGGGAAATCCGACAGCAACGGCTTCAAGTACTCAACCGAGTCCTTCGACACAATCTCCGCAACCGACTTGATGTTATCAAAGCCCACGCCGAGGAGACGCAGAACACGCCGATCGTCCGAAGTGCTGACCAACTTCACCAACTCAGTACCGAGGCTCGCCGGCTCGAGACGCTGATGCAACGCTCCGAACCGGAGCAAACAGAGGCGCCGCTTCAGGAGATAGTCAATGATGTCGTTGCCGACGTGACCGACTCCACTGGTGAGGCTGAAACGAGCGTCACCCTTCCTACTGTGACCCTTGATGCCGACCCTAGTCTGTGCCGGTACGCGATTGAACAACTCGTCGAGAACGCAATTGAACACAGCGACGGAACGCCGCCACGCGTCGAAATCACCGGCTCACGGGACGAGAGCGGCGTACAAGTAGTTATCGCAGACGACGGTCCTGGTATCCCACAAACTGAACTCGACGTCATTGAGTCCGGTACCGAGGAGGATCTTGCTCACGGGAGTAGCTTCGGATTGTGGGGCGCGAACTGGGCAATCCAGACCGTCGGAGGGACGTTGGAGTTCAAACCAAGTCACCTCGGTGGCACGGCTGCTGTCATTGAGTTTCCGAACTGAGTGTGGACCCGTCTAACCCGCAATCTCGACGTATCTCTCTAGGCTCACTCGGACTGGTAGCGCGTTGTTGTCTGCGCCCTGAAGAGCGTCACCTGCTTACAGTCTGCCGAATAGCGGCGAGATGAAAGCATACGCACAGATACAGAGCGTGAGAACAAACATCGGAAATCCTACTCCGTCTTCACCGGCGATGACGAGTCCCGTCGTGAGAACTGAGGTCGCCACAGCGATGAGTGCCGTGCGAAGTGAACGGGGGTGCGATCGAAGTGCGGCTTCGCATCCGTCATGCGATCTGTCACCTCGACCCCGATATCAACGTTCCCCGACTGGCCGGAGTGACGCTTCTGGAACTTCACCCCGCGTGACTCGAACCCACAACATAATCGCCACGATGAGTACGGCCGTCGGGAGCAGTAAGACGACGATGAGATCGGCACCGAGATCGAACGGTCGGGTGAGTCGGAACGCCGCCGGATACCCGCTCTCCGGTTGCCCGAATACGACCGACGTCCAGAGATTGGTCGAGAAGTGGATGCCGACCGGAAGCGCGAGACTGTCGGTGAGCACGTACGCGAGACCGAAATACAGCCCTCCGACCACCGCCTGTACCACAGCAACCGACGCGGAGAGTCCCGCCGCGCCAGCGTTCAAATGAATCGCTCCGAACACGAGAGCCGATACGACGACCGCGCTCCCCGTGGCAGCCGGCCTCGAGACCTGGCGAGACGTAAGCCCGACAACGAGCTCACGGATCAGTACGCCTCGAAAGATGAAGTCCTCCCACAACCCGACAATAACGAACGCAGCGGCCGTCGCTCCGATCGCGAGTCCGACGGTCACAGGGTCGCTGAAAACCCCCATTGACCACGAACTAACGATCCTCCCGCTCCCGGTAGCGAGAATCGCGGCCGTCGAAACAGCCTGAAACAGCGCGCCGATTACGGCACCGCCGGCGAAATCATTGAGCCACTGCCGACCCAGAGAGAGCCCGTACGCGGCGGGGGTAGTTTCGAACGCGTAGGATATGACGAGTACCACCGCTGCTACCCCACAAAGCATTGGAAGTTGATTCGGAAGGTTAGTCAACACGTCCGGAGTTGAGAGCTGAGCGAGTACCAGCCCTACAGCGGCAAATGTCGCGACGAACATCACCGCTGCTACGACCACTCGCACCACCGCCCCGCTGACCGATACCTCGGACCCGATACGACTGACTGGTCGCAAGCGTGTGCTCATCTGTTCGGCGTAAATCGCTTTTCGACTTAGCAGCTCAGACTGATCGTCGCGTCGATGTCACCACCATCGAGCGACACGGAGAGATGTTGCGCGGAGGCGCTGAACTGCTCTCGGTGGTGGCCGTCAGGTGCGACGTAACACTCGCTCGTGACCAGTCCGGCGTCCTGAAGCTCATTGAGACGCCGGTAAGCCGTCGGCCGCGAGACATCGGCCGCCTGCGCGACGGCGCGTCCGCCGCGAGGCTGCTCGGAGACTGCCTCGAACACTCGCCGGGTGTACTCGTCGCCGAAGAGGTCGAGCAGCTCTTCGGTCGATAGCTCGTCTGTCGGTTCCTCAGTCCGGTCGCCGCGCGACTTGTGTCGCACTGCCATGTGGCTACGATGTAACGGAACACGCTTGGTGGAATATGCTCAGTATTCAGAGTCTCCGCAGCGAGGATATCTAACTATCCAGACTCCCCTTCGTGTGAGAGCAAGCGGCCGCATGTCGATTGGCCGCGACCCGGCGAATCCCGACCGCTATCCGCTACTGTCGTCGTGTTCGTCGTAGAACGCGTCCAGCAGCTTTCGCTGGCTCGCCCGAAGGTGGTGGAGCAGCGTCGATCCGGTGATTCCGAGCGATGTCGCAACCTCCTCGGCCGTACTTCCACGCGGGGAGGTGAAGTAGTCCGCGAGATAGGCCGTCCGCAAGACGGTCGCCTGTCGGTCAGTAAGCCGGTCGTTCAGATCGTTTCGAAATTCCCGCGTGGTCGTCGGCGAGCGGGTTTTGTCCTGTCGTGCGAGAACGGGTGCCGGTCCGTCATCGTCGAGCACGTTTGCCACCCGACGCACGTTCGTGTCGGGAGACAGTTCGACGATCAGCTGACTGTCATCGCCGTTAAACACCGCCGTCTGTATCGTCGCACCACGGTTGATTGCCGCAACGAGCGGAACTTCCTCACCCAGCGTCACCTGGATCCGGCCGCGCTCAGCGTCCGATTGGCGAATCACACGACCATCCTGCGCACTCGGTAGCGCTTCGGCGGTCTCAACGACGGTGTCCGGATCGGAACCCGATACTGATAGGAAACACGTGAGACCAGTCTCACTCGGCATTACGGTCCCCTCAAGCGTGAGTTCCGCCTCGCAGGTGTCGCTCACACGTACCAGCGGGGAGTTCTCTGTGAGCCCGAACGTAACCTCCGTGAGGGTGTCGGAAAACAATAGCTTCCGATTCTGTGTCGCGTTGATCGCGTACCCTGCTAGTTCACCGAGTGTCTCAAAGCTGGCCTGTACGTGATCGCTGAATGCGGTTTCGGTTCCCGCATAGACACCGACAACGCCGTACACGCTGGAGCCGTACACTAACGGGAGCGCGAACACCGACTGGACTCCGTCCGCGAATCCAGCGGCACGAACCGCGTCCGGGACTGATGGATTCTCGCTTAACGATTGCACCAGTTTGGGGCGCTGCTGTTCGACCGCTCGCCGTTCCGGGGTAGCCTGTCCACTTTTCACTGCCTCGCGGACCGCCGGGAACAGTTCTCCCTGCTCACCCGCAACGCCGCTCATAACGAGTTCGTCGCCGTCGACGGCGTACTCACCGGTCCATACGAACCGGTACTGGTCCGATGTCCCCAGTTGGTCCCGGATAGTCTCCATGACCGCGCCCTGAGACGTAGCTCCGACCAACCCCTCAAGCACGTCGGCGATCAGAGTATCGACCATTTCGGCCCGCTCGGACTCCGAACGAAGCCGTTCGATCGTTTGCTTGTTGGTGCGTTTTTCAGTGATGTCGGTAACGTAGACAGTTGCCGCATCGTCGTCAGGAACAACTGACACTGACAGCCAGCGGTCGACTTCTGGATAGTACTCTTCGAATGCTACATCAGATATCGATGTCCCTTCGAACGCCTTTGTGAGCGACCCTTCGACCGACTGGGGAAACACCCCAGCAATTGGCTCACCGTCAGGTGTGTCAGTTGTAAGGATATCGGCCGCCCGATCATTCCACGCGCACACCACCCCATCTCGGACGGTGATAACTCCCATCGGTGCTTCTGCGAGACGATGTTCCAACTCCATTCACGTAGGGACCTCCTCGTTCTATCGGTGTTTTCCCGTCGGCTAGTTATACGTGTTGTCCGGTTAAACCGCAGTTTACAACTTAGATACTGGTCACTGACACCGGTGTTGTTCTGTCGCTGTTTCAGAGTCAGCAACCCAAGAAGTGGATTAAATGTATAGTTGTAGAATACAGGGTATGCCCTCGAACACCCAAGGCCGTCGAATTTCTCAAACCTGGCGCGTTGTGATTCTCGGAACAATAGCTGCACTACCCGCAACTGCTGTAATAAATTGGCTTCCGAACTCTGAAGCGACTGCTGGTGGCGGGGCAATAATAGTTGGGCCAATGGTCGCGGGCGCCATCGCGGCTAAGCGCTCGGTAGGGCCGAGTGCTGCTGGGCTCCGTGCTGGCTTTCTAGGTGGTGTGGTTGCGGTATCTGGATTTATCCTTACAGAAGCCACGGCTGTAGCGTGGTCACTCAACACGATCGTGTTCTTCCTTATCGCCGTCGTGATGATTCTGTGTCTCTCGCCGGTGTTCGGCCTTATTTTTGGTCGGATTGGTGGCTGGGCAGCAAACACTGTCGGTGGTTTCGGAGTCGACCAAGCATCGTGATCAAGTGATAATGAGTTGTTCGCTTGCTTTGCTCCCGGCTTGTTAATTAAAAAGGATGACTTCGCCCCCAACTCCAGCTAAATAGTGGTGAACATGAGCCAATAGCCTGCGTGCGTCGTGATTGGCACAGTCAAATTTTTTGTCCGCTCGTAGGCACCAGCCGCAAGGATAGCTAAAATGCTCGTGAGGAGTATTGACACAATCCCACCCGAAAAGAACAGATGGCCCTGTTGAAATCCTCTGAAACTGACAAGTATCGCGTGCCGAATAGAGAGGATACAGTCAGCCGGGGGCTACGATATTTCACCATCTAGATCCCGAACTAACCGACAGAACGTGTCTGTGAATGCGACATAGAACGCTTGTATTGGGAGTATCCGAACCTCGACTTACCAGTTTAGTCTCCTACTGAAGTCTCAGTCTGACCCAAACACTGCCCGAGTCAGTGCACCACCGTAAGCAAGCCGTGAACCGGCCCACAGTGCACCGAGCGTGACGCCTATCGCCAAGAGGTATGGAATTGGCTCTGGGAGCCGGCTGCTTGCTATGCGGGCGAGCCGGTCCGCTAGAGCGAAACCACCGAACCAAACTATCAAAAAAGCGATGTGCTGGTGAAGAGACTTCTGTCGGCGTGCGTGGCGGTAACCGACGACGAGAAAGCCTACGAGCAGCAGGACGGCTAGGATTACGAAGGTGAGAGAGCGGAGTTGTCCATCGAGCGCAAACGCCGAAGGGATGCCGATAACCACTGCGAGAACGAAGATCGTCTGGGCAATAAGTCCGATATCTATCTCAGTATTGGAGGGCTGTTCGGTCACAAATTGCGGTCAAGAACGATGAAACATAAAATTTCGCCACACGAGATGAGTCCGTTCATCCAAATTGGCTACATTCTACGACACCGACTAGTCCGTCTCTCGTGACGCCCACCGTTGTCAAAGGTACTCCGCTGAATATACATGCTGTACGACTACGCCGAATAAAAAAATTTATCACTTTATAAGCATTTCAACAGAGCCAAATATTTCGTCTAATCTGGTGTATGAGCCCCTGTATTGACCACGACCGGATCAATATATCACTTACTGAGGATTTCAACAGAGCCGAACAGATGTATTCCACCGAAAAGGAGACCGCCAATAAGCACCCGACAGGGCGATCCGATCGCCGGTTCCAGCGCATCGTGGACTACCCCTCTGTATAGGATCTCTTCCATGGGTGTCATAGCTGCGAACATGATCACCAAGCCCGGGACAATGATCTCCGGGTGGTCGAAGAATACCCGCCACGTCGCAGTGCCACCGTGCGTGGTGTAGCTCAACCCGAGCATTGGCAATACCGGGGTCACCGCTCGCACCGCCATCTCGTACCCGATCGGTATGAAGCCAATCCACGCAATCCCTTCAACTGAGGGCATCTGAATCCGGTCCAGCGGATTATAGTCGTCACGCCATCAAATGTAAACACAGAAGAATCCCGAGCGGTGGGAATTTCAGGTTTACGGAAATCAAGGAGAAAGCCCCGTGCTTTAGCGCGGGAATGAATCCGACAAACCCTACACAACCGACATCATCAACTAGCCCGGCATCGAACATAGTAGCAAGCCAATCGCGTAAAGTATCAATCGGAAGACTCGGGGTCGCTTCCCGCCGACACGGACGGTTCCACGCCCACCACTTCGGTTCACAACGAGGTGGGGAGTGCGTGGTTGAGACTCGTTCGCCGTCCTCACAGAACCCGTAACCCCGCTGGGACGGGCAGTAATGCTCGTGTACGAGAGGGGGTGACGGCTTAACCAAAACACGCCCCGTTCGCGGTTGCACTTCGCCACGAAGCTGTGTGGCGGAGTACGGTCGATGGCACGACCCGTGTCACGCTCCTCGAAACGAGGGGCGTGAGTCCTCGCGTTCGCACAGTCCGTTTGGGACTGGGCGCAGGGAACGCCACAAGCAGGGCGACTCGCAACGAGTCAGCGTCACCACGCGCTCACCGCCCTGACGTGGAGCGCACGAACCCGGTACTCCCTTCGTGGGAGGAAGTTGCCCTCGGGGGCTTGGGAACGGCCCGATGCCCCACGAGGGAATCCTCGCCCTTCAGGGCGGGGAGGATGTCAAAGTCCGCTTATCCTGCTTCTCACCGGGTCAGATATATACTATCAAATTCTACGTTTCCGCACTTGAAACACCCTATTAGCCATTATTAACCCGATTATCGTATAGAAACACATGATACTGGAACATTATCAGCCACCGTCTCTTCGCAGAACCGTTTGTTACTTGATAATCGGTGTAGGTTGCTGTGGTTCTAATCAAATTAACTACTCTGCCGCTGTCACCCGAAGATCACATGCTCTCAGTGTAGACAGGCAGTCACTAACGGAGGTACAGTGCTGAGGATCGGCTACCATTCATGAACTCTGAGCAACCACTATCCTTCAATGGAGATAGCCGCTGGGCGATCGCCTTCGTGGCGTTACTCTTTGTACACAACGAAGTCCATGAGATCGCGCACACGGGAGTCGGTCGTCTCATTTGTGGCGCGTGGGGACCACGAAATTTCAACAGTTGGCAGCTTGCTTGTTCGAAAACGCCGGAGATTGTTTTGGCACCACTCGCGGGACTTCTTTGGAGCTACGGGTTGATGTGGATCGGGTATCGGTTATTGAATCCGACAGAGTCACCGGTCAAACGGTCTGTAGGATTTTGTCTTGTTTTCGCGACAATGCCCTTCGGTCGGCTGTATACTGTGGCGCAGTCCGGAGGTGACGAAATGGTCATCCTGCGTGGAGCCTTCCCGACCGCTGATCCAGCAGTGCGCCTCGCCGTCGGCCTCAGCATCGTTCTGCTACTTATTGGTCCCCCACTATACCGAGCCGCCAGTGTACTGTCACAGAAACGGCGGTGGATCATTTTTACTGGGATGCTTCTCCTTCCGTTTGTTCTATTCCTCGTTGTCGTACTGCGAATCGCAAACCCACTGCTCGCATCTGGAGTCTTGACTAGTGAGGGGCTACTCGGCTCGCCGCTGCTTGTGAACATCTGGACCCTGTTCTGGGTGATTGTCCTATTATTATCGTGGCGGCGATTGTCCACGACACTTATCAGCAAGAAATGATATATTAACTTATATATCTGAATTTGCGAGTGTATTCCCACAGGTTGAATTTCTCAGACCTGTATTCGCCATAATATGCGGAGTGCGCCCTCCACAGTACCGCACCGAACGACCTCCGACTTCGCAATTATCGCAGCAAATATGATTCCCCTAGCCGGCGTACTCATCAGCGGCTGGAATATCTGGACCCTCCTGGCGCTCTACTGGATTGAGGCTTTTAGTACGGTCCTTCTCGGTGCGTTAAAATCGCTGTTCGCGAAGCAAGGTTCGCCTGATCTCGTTGGACAGCGGGAGCCGCTCCATGAGTTACGACACAAACGAGGTGGATGGCATTTACTCCCGACGCTTCCACCGGTGTATCCACGAAACGTGCCGTTTGCGCTATCTATCCTCGGCCTTTGGATATCTACTATCGTCCCAATCACGCTCCTGTCATGGATTACGGTCGAAACCGGAATAACAATTTCATGGCCGGTCGGTGTGAGCATCGGTGCGCTGTTGATTGCGCAGGTAATCGAGTTTCGTGTCGGCTATCTCGAGACCGGGGAGTACGAGACGGTGTCTGCCCGCGAGATTCTTCAGCGACCAACCCAGCTCACGATGGCGATGATGCTACTCGGGATGGTCGGACTGACAGCGAGTCAGGCGGCAGGTGTCGCTGTGCTCAGTGGATTTGTGCTCGTGAAAACCATCCTTTCGGTATCGGGGGAATCTACTGGACCGATCGCATCAGGCTTGCGAGCACTTCTTGATCGGTTTGGTGACGACGATGAACTCCGTCGTCCGCAGCCGGAATCTGACCCCGCTGACGGGGATATCCGGGCACGTGTGACGGTCAGCCCGAAAGCGGTACTTCTCGGAAGTACCAGCGCGATACTGCTAACCGTTTTTAATCGTGGCGTAGCGGTTCTGATCTTCGGAATTATCGCCGCGATCTTCACCGGGAACATCTTCTGGGGCAGTATCGGTCTCTGTATACTTCTCTGTATTATTGCGGTCCGGGTCGGCAGCTACTACCTCCGATACGGTACCATCGAATACCAGCGACGCGGTAATTCACTGGTTGCGTATGATACAGTTCTTGAGGCACCACAATGGGTGGTCCCCGTTCACTCACGAACCCGATTTGAAATTGCGAATGCAATTCCTGACCGACTGTTCGATACGGGAACGCTAACGATCTCCAACGTCGATGCGACACCGAGAAACACGGTCCAATTTGGCCCCGTCCCTAACCTTGATCAAGCGATTGAAACGCTTGATTTGCCAGTCAGGCACGAGGGACGACCTGACAAAGACCCCGCAGTTGTGGGTGCTGCGCTCGTGTTAACACTAGCTTTTCTCGGAGTACCGACGATGCTTCTTGTGTCTTCGCAGGTGAGTGGAGTGGAGGCGGTTGTGATTTTGTTGTTACTGGCTCCGTTTTTCGCGATTTTGATCGGTGTTCTCCTGTATGCGATGTTCACGCGGATTTAATGAATTAGGGTTCTGTGGCTCTGTTGAAATACTCAGAGAGTTACATGTTCGCCGTGTGATTCGACGAGATGAAGCCCCTCCCGAAGTCGCAGATTCTCCGTTTTACTGAGAAGGCGATCCATCTGGCGCGTCGAGCGGTCTCTCGATACTCCTCGAAATTCTCTAAACACCGCTACACACTTCTCCAACACGTTGTTCTGTTGTGTCTCAAAGTTCGGAAGAGTACGACCTACCGTGACCTGCTTGACGAACTGATCGAGATGCCACGCATCCGCCGGACTCTTGGATTAGCCGAACTTCCTACGTCATCAACGCTCTGTAAGGCGTTTAATCGACTTGATATGGTCGTATGGCGAGTCTTATTGACTCTCTCAGCGACACTGCTCCCGACAAACGGAATCGTCGGGATTGATGCGTCAGGGTGTGACCGCAGTCACGCCTCGAAACATTATACGAAACGAGCTGAACTCACGATTCAGCAGCTCAAAGTGACGCTGTTGGTTGATGCGAAGGTGAACGCAATTCTCGATCTCCACGTGACGACGACTCGGAAACACGATAGCCAGATTGCCCCGTCGTTGATCAAGCGTAATCCCGAGAGTGTCGGTATTCTGCTCGGTCATAAAGGCTACGACGACCAGAATATCAGACGACTTTGCCGTCAACACGAGGTTCGCCCACTGATCAAACATCGTGAATTCACGTCACTTCATCGGGCATGGAACGCACGCTTAGACACTGATCTCTACGGCCAGCGGAGTCAATCCGAGACAGTCAACTCTACGCTTAATCGGAAGTTTGGTGCGTTTGTCCGGTCACGACGCTGGTGGAAACAGTTCTGGGAACTCACCATCGCCTGTCTCATTCATAATATAGACCGATCACTCTGAACGGTCAATACAGGGTATGAATCGGTCAGTACAGAGGAACCACTTTTCGGTAGGTATTTTATTCAATTCTGTTGATGTACGATATGGTCTCCCGCGAGAACCAGAAACTAGCCGCCTCTGCTGTGGTTGCCCTCGTTGTTCTTGTCTCCCTACGGGCATTGACGGATTTTGGACTGTTGTCGAGGTTTACGATTGTCGTCGTCGTTATAATCGTTACGCAGTCTGTTTTCGAACGGATGTATCAGTAAGCAGTCACATTCTATCAGCTGATTCAGGATTCATTTAGAGAAGATATCGAAGCTCTTGTGCTGACTACATCCTCTGTATCTCCCACGCCAATCCTATCAGTTCTTAAGTATTTCAACAGAGCCACTCTTTCAGTTTCCAACCCATCTCTTCTGAAGAAACTTCATGTTCTCTGAGGAAGCGGCGTTTTCGGTCTTCTGGCCACGAATTGCCGTACCTCTCGGCGTATTTCATCCGAGTCGATTTTTCCTGTGAATCTACCGACTCTTTGTCCGACTCAGATGCGTCATTATCACTATGCCGACTTGATTCACTCTTTTCCTGTTGTTTTGAGTGACTACCAGAGGGTTCGGTTACCTTCCGCTGTTTGAACTGAGACGCCGATCGCAAGTATCCTCCGTGCGTCGTAGTGGCTACAGGCTATAGAGGATTACTACGAGTCGCACAAGTTCAGCGACCTAGCTGATGCTACTGACAATAGGAACCTGTACGTTGAGCGCCTCTGTTGAGATCCTCATCGGCTGATACATACCGTTCCAGTCCCGGTCAACAGAGCTGCAGGATTGCATATTGGCCACCGGAGCTTCTGCTTATTTAAGCAGGTGTTCCAATAGCTGTGCGAGATACACAGCGCGAAGCCAGTGTAAACGGGGGTTATGACAGGGTGGCGACCTCAAATCCGATCCCGTCCGCGGTGATCCCGACCCCTAACCCATTGTTGCCGGCCGGTGAGCTCCAACTATACGTTTTCTCTAATCCGTTATCGGTTCGTACGGTGACTAAGAGGGGTTTGTCGGCGACGAGATCCGTGTATCCCTGTTCGTCGCCTGCGGGGATCGTCCGTGTATCGTCCATGAGTATCTCGCCCGTGTCGGTAGTGCGAATCTGCACCGTAACCACCTGCGCACTACGCAGCTGATTGTTCACAATCACGAACGGTGTCTGATCAGGTTGAGTGTACGCAACCGCGCCGCCGGCCGAGCCGATGACGACTCCGCCGCCGAGCAGTGCGAGTACATTGCGCCGTGTCGCGGAGGGCATACATCAACCGTTCCACCGCTGAGATCAATAACCCGGTGAAAAGTAAAAATCCGATTTAACAGACGAAGTTCATAATTCGGCCATTTGCGACGTCTCAACCGGGTCGATCGTTTCGGAACTACCGCCACCACCGGGATCGTCACGTACTTGCAGGTACGCCGACGCGACAATGGCGTAAAAGGGGAGGAAGAAGACCGTAGTAAGAACAACCGTAGCGAGGTCGGCGACGAGGGGAAGACCTGCGAGGTCCAACACCGGCGCAACGCCGCCGACGATCCCACCGAACACGGCAGACAGGATCACGAGGAGGGAGAGTTTGAGCCGCGATCCACGAGCGAGTCCCCAGCTCCGCTTGAGACTTGCATAGATGCCGCGATCCTCGACGCTGATAGCGAATATGAAGAACATGAACGACGCCGCGAGGAATATCCCGGGGAGGAACAACAGTACGGTGCCGATACCTACCGAGATGCTCACGACCGTTCCGCCGATGACCGCCGAGAACGTGGCGCGTCCGAGTCGGTTGGCGTATCCCGCGGGGAACGTCGAGAGTTCACGGAGCGGCCGGGCGAAAGCGCGTGAGAGCACGACGAAATACACCGCACCGAGGACGCTCGTCACGCCGAACAGTGCAAGTCCGACGCTTCCGGAGACGGGCAGTGCCAGCCCGCCGCTTCCAGCGAATTCCGTCATTGCTTCAGAGGGAAGAAAGCCGAGCACGGCGCTGTTGACTGCGGTTTGAGTGAGCAGTTGGATGGCAAGTAGCCCGACGAAGAGGATCCCGCCGGTTCGAGTAAATACCCGTCTGATGCCATCGCTGACCGCACGACCTAGTTGGAGGGCCATACTCCGTCTTACGCCCCATGATAGTATAAGCACGGCTGAAAATCATACTGAGTTTTTAGTCTTATTCGCAGCTACTCCGTAATAACCTGCTGAACGTAGATGTGTGCGTAAGCACTCGCCCAGACGACGGAGAGTAGTTCGCCGATACTCGCTGCGATCAGATTCACGAGGGAGGAGAGCAGGCCGAGATCCGATCCGATCTGCAAGACGTACGAAGGCAGGTAGAAAGTGACGCCGCTTCCGAGAGCGATCAGGACGAGGAGGAGGATTTTCGCTCGGTAGTTCGTTGTAATGCGCCAACTGATTCGGAGTGAGTCGACGGGACCGTAATGACCGACGACACACGCTTCCAACGCGAACCAGAACTTGAATAACAACAGGAGAGACGGACCCACGGCGACGAGAGCGCCGACCCCTGCAACGGCAGGAAATCCGACGATTTCGATAGGGTTGCCGGGAAACACGAGGAGAAGCCCGAAGAGCGGGGCTGAGGCAGCGACTGTGCTCATTACCAGTAAGATGACGAGTAAAATGGTGATACCGAACGCGGGGATTCGGGCAACGGTGTGAGAGAGTCCTTTACGCGCCGTCACACGATCACTGGTCAGTTCTCCGGCAACGATTGTCGCAACGTACGCTCGGATCAAAAAAACGAACGCGAACGCTGTGACGAACTCGATGATGTCGATCGCAGGTACTGGAAGTATATTGATACTCTCCGTTTCGAGGAGTCGATTAGCGAGAATGATTACGGCCGAGAAGCCGAGGATAGACGGATAGGACCGAAACAGGCGAACTGACCAGACTAACGTATCGAGGACGGTGCGATGCGTGGTGATTGTCTCGATGTTTCGGCAGTTGAGGCAGCCGCAGCCGTCGGTATCACCTTGCGTTCTGATCGTCGGTGCCACGTCACGGACGGTCGAGTCGTCGACAACAGAAGCATTTTGAATCGATCGGTCGTTACGATCGCTCATTCACCGGTGAAGAGGTGTGAGACCGATTCGCCGACCGCAAGTAGGATCGACGGGGGTCCGAGTAGCGATGCGAACGATTTGAACGCGCGTTTGAGACTTGGTCGATCGTCTTTAGTGCCGAGGAAGAGCAGCGTCGGATCCTCGGAAACGACGAAGACGCTCATCTCACGGCCTTTCTCCGAATAGCAGGTGTCCGTGACTTCGATTACCCCTGCTGCTTCGAGATTCTCCAAGTGGTAGTGGACGTTCTGTACGCTCTGGTCGAGCTGCTCAGCGATCCGCGCTGGGGTCGCCGGTGTCTCGTTGAGCAGTCGAAAGATCTCGTAGGCGGTTTCGGACGATAACGCTTCGATCACGTCTCGTGTTGCGTCGTCGTCGAGGCTCAGTACCGTCGGGGCATCGCTTCGCTCAACGGCAGCGTCGGTTTGTGTCGGAAGGAGTCGTGCCATGGTTACCTTCTGTAAATAGCGGTTGCGGGGACCTGATCCGATCGATAGCTGTTCGAGAACATCATGCGTAGTCGTTGATAGGTGTTTTCGTTGCTTCCGGAACGGCAGGTGAGACAGCGCTCAGTCGCAGGTAGTAGGCCGTGTACACCGTATAGAAGTACGCGAAGCCGACTGCGGAAAGTGTAATCCCGATCGGGAGCAGAACTGCTATCGGTATCCCGAGGTCGATAGGTAATACCTCAACCGGTTTAGCGTCTGTTAGCGTTACCCGAAGCAGGTATTCGGGGAGTAAGAAGGCGTTCACCAAGACCAGCCACACCAGCGAGAATCCGGCGACGCTTTTGATGTTCGAGCGGACGAGCGCAATACTTCTCCGGAACGCATCAGTAACGCTTTGATCTTCAAGGACGATCGCAGTGTCGTAAAACTGTACGAACATAATGACAGCGAGAATCGACACCAGCCAGATGATCATAGACCCGATACCTGCGACGAGACCGGCTGTCCGGTTAATCGCGGCGAGCGCTATCGGCACAATGCCGAGGGCGAATCCGATCAATCCGAGTCCGATAGCGGTTCCGAGGACGAGAAGCAGGAACACCACCGTTGCAAAGAGAAGTGCGAAATAGTGCGTCCGCGCTGCAGTGAAAAATCGGGTGAGTGAGGGGTCTGTCCCTTCGATTGCCGCCTGAGCAGTTCCGATAAACCCACCGAGAACGAACGGAAACACAACCAGCCACGACAGTGAGACGCCTGCTGACAGAACTGGTGAGTCGGTCAGCTGACCGACGTATTGCAGTTGGCTTCCACCCCCAACGAGGAGACCGGCAACGAACAGGATCGGATTCGCGCGGAGGGCGGTGAATCCATCTTTGAATGCGGAGCGTATGACCATCGTATCCACGAATTACCGCCGTCGCGTATTAGACCGCACGTAGTATCAAATCCATATTTAATCATCTTGAGCGTCTGGAGCTACTGTTTCGATGGAGGCAACGCAACACACGACTTCGATTCGATAGGCCACTTGCTCTGACATACCCCGTGATGGCTCAATTTCCCTGGATCGCGTCTATAACGACTGTCCCAGCCACGATCGGATCTATGGGGACCGAGCTGCTATCGCTGATCGAAATATCGTATTGATCACGAATTGCGAAGTCGCTCTCAATGGAACCAACGGAACTACCGTCCGGGTCTGTCACCTCGAATTTATGCCCGATAAACTGTCCTACCGGCAGGAGTTTTCGACCCATCGTGATGAGCCCCCCACGTGAAGTAATCTCTGCGAGGAGCGACCCATCCTCCGCGTCGCGGATTCGCCATGTGTCTTGGAACAGCGAAAAATCGTTGTCCAGAATGACGAGAGGTTCTCCAGTATGGCCATCGGTAAGTGCGTAGTCACCAGCAATATCCCAGGTGCCACTGGCCTCTACAGTGAACATCTCGTTTCCGTCGGCGTCGACGAACGGAAACGTGTCCTTCCCCTCATACATACTGTAGGTACAGCGAAATATCGTGTCGCCGGTGATATCTTTGCCTTCATATTCGGGTTGAAGATTCTTGTCCTGTCCCGTCTGTTCGACGGTATACTGACTCCCAGAGAGGCCGAGACCAGCAACGCCGTATTGCTGTGGTGTCTCCATATTCAAAATATTGTGCATAGCTAACATTTAAATATAGGGCATTCTGGCTGGTAGATCTGTTGAAATCTTCGGAACCTGACCGGCATGGCGTGCAAGCTATCGAGCGTGAAGTCTGTCATGTCATAGAACTCTTCACACGCTATAGTCACTCTAGGTATCTTTTGAGAGCGTTATGACCTAAGGAGTGCGTGCATCAAGTGCACGCCGATAACAACCGTTCAGCCGTGTTTAGACGCTACCGGCTCTGTTGAAATCCCATTCTTCAGATACATTCTCACTTGAAACAGCCAGTCGCTGAAGACTGCGCACTGAATGGTTCTGAAATGAGGGGCCCCGAGTCAGTATCTTCTTGATGCTATATCCTCGAAAGCAGGTATGGTCGGTATAGGGACTATTATTATCGCAATTACGTTCGTCGTCGCAATGGTGGTGACTCTGGGTCTACTACTGCGGTTGTTGAAAGACGCTGATGGTCTATGATTCAGCTGTACTGACCGCGACCGGGGCAGAATATATCACTTTCTGAGGATTTCAACAGAGCCACGCTACCGATTACGTAGGTTAGCGTTTATGTTGAATGAACAGGACCGGTCTATGAGAGCCCCTCTGTTCCATTTCGTTTTCGGATAGCGGCCGTTTCGTCCGATCGACACCGGTCTAAACAAGGCTGGGCCTGAGCAAGAGATATACCATCCACGATTGATCTGGGCGTATGGAAGTTGCCCTCCGGACCGCACTACAGGGAAGTGACCAGAAGCGATCGTTACAGGGAGTTCTCACAGCGGCGGGAGTATCTGTGCTCGCTCTAATTATTCCGTTCCTGCCGCTTGCTGTGGGTGTAATCGTCGAGCCAGGTTTTGTGATAGTCGGATTCGGGCTGGCAAGTTGGTGGGCCTATGACAATAGTGGGCTCGCAATCAGCGTACTCCTGATATTAGCACCGGTGATAGCTAGACTGACATACTACTGGTGGCTCTACCTCAACCAGCCATCCCCAGTCGCACTCCCATTGTCATTCGACGGAGTCGGCGCGTGGAAGATGTGGATTCCGTTGGGCCTATTACTTGGGATACTCGCATTCGGGGTCGGCGTTGTCGTCCGCCGGGGCCGCCAAGTCACTGCTGGAGAATCCAATACGGTTGCTTGAGTATCAACCAGACCGGCACGAAACTAAGCATTCGTCCGTATACGTGCCCCATATTCAGTAGCGTTCACGTGATCCCCTCAGTTTCTGTCAATAGCAACGTGCGAAATATAGAGCGTCGATCCAGCAGAGCGACCTCAGTAGTTCGAGTCCGCGAGGAGGGGCCGACGGAATAACTGAGAATTACCTCAACGAACGATGACCACTGTGTATGAAGACATTTACCGCCCGGTTTGGAGTCGTAGATATGGAAAGACGGCAATATCTGCAGGCAATCGGGGGATGTTTCGGTGTCGTTTCAATATCCGGGTGCACAGAGATTCTTCCGGGTAGCAATCAAGAATCCGAGTATCCGGGAGGAACGTTCCTCGTCGAGAACACAGGAAACAACGCTGTCCCAGTCTCGGTAGAGACGAAATTAGATCAATACGACGCCTCACTTGATATTGAGGTCGCTGCCGGAACGACGGTCGCTCGTCCTGAGTTCGTCACTGCTAATCAGGGTGAAATCGTTACTCTTGTCGCTCAGTTCGGCTCAACAGGGGACGCTATACGATTCCAGTTCCTCCCAGCAGGCGGAGAAGATACTCCGCCAGAAGTAGCGCAACTCACGGTCGAGAACGCCGTCGAGGCAAGTGCGACTTGGACTGCGACAAGTGGAAGATGACCTCCTCCTCGCCGTAAACGGAGAGGGAGCGGAGTTCCCTCAGGCAGTCGGGCTACGCCCGACGACGGCGAGGCTTCCCACGGCACTACACCGCTGGGGTGGGATATTTGCTGGTTCACGGCCTGTCGGCATGACAGGCCGATGGCGGGGCCACACCGCCGTTACTCCTATCCCGGCAGGGGACTCGGAGTTATCTTGACCGAGACACCACAGCGGTTCGAGAGTGTGTCTCGAACGTTCTAGGCCTCGGAGTCCCGATATTGTGCATTTGAGTGGGCGGTGTGACCGCCTCGGTGTACGTCATGCTACGATACACTGTTAGTTAAATATCCGTATTGTTGCTGAACATAGGTTGTGGAGGCGTTGTCGGATTCACGCCCGCCGTGAACGGCGGGACTCTCTCCTCGAAGAAAGATAGATCGGTCCCCACCCATCGCTAACTCGCTGCGTACACGGCCTGTATGCAGACCGGGCCGCCCGAAACAGTCGAGTTTTGTGGCATTATTGAAGCCCTCAACAGGTGATACACTCTGACCCGGCCGTGGTCAATACAAGGGATACAGATACGACCTCCCAGAATGGTAGTCGGTTGAGCGCTATCGGGTTTCGAACGACACCCCGTCGGGACCGAGAGCGGCATGGATAACAACGGATTCATCGACAGAGACGGTCGTTTCGCCGCCGGTGTTCGCCTCTTGAGCCGTGATCTGAATACGATACTCGCCAGATTCGTCAACCGGATACGAGAGCGCCGTCGTTTCCTCGGCTCCGAGCGAGCGGTCCGTACGCATGACCACCCGCATATCCGATGCTCTGGTGATATCGATATTAACGGCTACCCGCTGATTCAACTCGTTGTCGATCACCAAGTTCGGATCTCCCAACTCCAGACATCCGGCAACTCCCAAGAGAGACGCTCCAACGGAGGCAAGCATCTGTCGCCTAGTGGAGGGCATACAGGCCAGTTCAAAACGCATCACTAATGCGTTTTGCTTCACGGGCTTTGTTGAAATCCTCAGCAGGTGATACGTTCTAAACTAGCTTCGGTCAGTATAAGAAAAGGTCGCATCAACTCGCGTCATTTGGATCAAAGGCGTAGTAAACGACAGCCATTGTGATTCCCATCATTACTGGCCCAAAACTTCCATCACCCGACAGTAGGAGCCTAACAGCAAATACACCCACAGCGGAGACGAGGCCAACGAGGAGGGCATAAGGAACACGGGATAGGCCACGTACGCAATCGTCAAGCCGCTGGTACAGACCCCGCAGAGTATCCATACCACAATCACCGTGGATGGGTGAATGTGTCTTTCGTTAGAGATACATTCTTTGGGGAACAGGTTTTCAGGCAAGAACCTGTCTGAAGGAGAGGATTTCAACAAGACCGCTTCACGATTTAGTGGATGGCACTCTGGCGGAGAGCAACCATCGCAATCAGGCCATTCGCATGCCCTATCTAACAGTTAATTTAGTAAATATCTAAGCGGAAATTTGTTAAGAACGATTCTATGACAGGCTTTATTGTAAGTTCAGTTGTATCGAGTTGGCATCACCACCGGTAGTAGTACGCATGTTTCCAGTCATGAACGATGCCACCTGGGATTCCATTTTTTATGACAAGAGTTGTAGCCGTTGCCACGGAGACACTCACAAGTAACACGATAATAGCGTTTGTCCATCGCTGTATTCCGGTCAATCCAGTTCGATACCAAGCGAACACGGCAACAGTGATGCCGATAACTGTGATGCTTGCAATCTCATCTCTACTCAAGCCAGCCCTTATCATGGTCCTCCATCTGAATACACGCGGCTGTACAGCGTCCATCCGATGGCCGAGACCGCGACGATGATGCCAATAACCGCAGGGATAGTGTTCGCAGAGCCGTTGAACGACCAGTCAAAAATCAAATAACCGATGACGGCAATCAGCGCGACGATAGTCCCGATGGCTCTGATCGCTGGTGAATCCGAACGACCACTACCAGGCATACCTGATTGACATCTGCACACGGTATTAAATCTAGGAGTTACCAGTCCTGAAACGTCGCTACGATAACTAACTAATTTTATGACACGCTGCACTGCAACATATACGCTGTGTATGCAGCAAGCCCTTGGTAAACTATCAGCGACAGAGGTTTACAACAAATTCAAATGTTGTAATTCAACCACAACCAAGTATGACTCACGATCAATCGATCTGTTGGCAACGTAAACTTGTTCGGTTCAAACTGTGGCTATTTGCGTAAGTAATCCGACAGCCCAGAGTAACAAGCCAGAGATCAGGAGATACGTTAGCGGGTTATACTCACTGACGATTGGATTCTCCTCATACCGTGCCAATCCGTAGAGACTGGTCAGTAACAAAAATAAACCACCCGCCAGCTGTAACACAGTTCCGATGGTGAATCGTAACTCTCCACCGACACTGACCTGAGCTAACAACAAGACACTGACAAAAAAGAAGCAGAGAGCGACTAACCTAGAGGGGTTCATAACCGCGAGTTACACTCCACGACCGGTATATTTACTGTTTGAACACTACGATCACGCACATAACGCCCAATTGGACGGTAAATCATACGGCCAGCGCTGGATGGACGAGACTGTCGTTTCAATCATCAAACTGCGACCACTATTCGAGTGGCCAAATCAACCGAGAAGACGTCACGCAGCGGTTGTGAGTGGGCCGGGGGCTTTCGACACTTACTGACCGAATAGCGCGGTCAAAGCAGATTCATCTCGCTTGGCTTTGTTGAAACCCTATTCTTTAGACATATTCTCGCCTGAAACAGTCGGTCGATGAGTGCTGCGAACATATCGATCCTGCGCTCAGTCACCTAAGGGGTCGCCACCTAATGTATGCGACTACTCCAAGAAGAGCAATTAGAACGGACAGGCTCTGTTGAAATCCTATTCTTCAGATATAATATCGCGTATAACAGCCGCTCAGCAGGTGCGCTTATTCACCGGTATCTGTTCGTTCCCCTATCCAAAAACCAAAGAGAAGGATAGCAAACCCGGCTACTACGGCTATCCAAAATCCCGGGTCTAGAACCATCGCAGGTGAAAACTCACTCGGGGCTAGAACCAACGTCCAAAGAGAGACACCAACCAGCAGACAAGCCAGCGCAATAAACATAAATTTGCGATAGGGATTCATCTTGTATAGATAAGTACCATTTGGCGTGAGATATATGCTCTCCCTTTCAGGGTAGTTTGTGAATGTTCTGTAGTGACCGAAACCGCGGTAAGATGTATCAAATTCTGAGGATTCCAACAGAGCTGGTTCTGTTGAAATCGTTAAGCGGTGATAGGATCGGCGTGAGAGATGCAGAAAGGATATTCAACAGGAGGACATCAAAAAGAAGTGTACAGCTTTCCAAAGTCCAATCATGCGCAAGGCCCTCTATCAAACTGGTATCGGATTGTATATTCTGTGGATAATAGCGACGACGCTGCTCATTCTCGGTCGATACACGCCGTTTCCATCGTATAAAATCGTTCACTCAGCGGTTGTAACTGGCGCAGTAGTACTTACTATCCTAGGTGCGGGGCAACTTTTCCGGAAAGGCTATCGAAAGGTCGTCTCGGGGTAGATACGCGCTCTGAATGTAGCACAGCCTCGACAAACTATCAGCGACCAATGGTTTCAACAAAGCAATTATACGAATTCAAGAAGAGCAGCTGCGGCTAGCCGCAGGATGAATCCGACAACATGGAATTAATACACGTCCGACGGATTAGTTCGAGTTTCTAATATATACTTTGAAGTTCCCAAAACCATGATACGATAGTAAACCGCCCGCCGCAACCGGTCCGAAGACCGGCATTGTCCCTGAAACGTATGTTTCAACTGGCGGATGGCTGTCTCTATCCTCCACCGGTGGCGGTACTGATAGCCGAGTCCCTCCAAGTCCCGCTCACCGACATCCATATCTGTAATCCAGATGGTGTGTGTATCGCTTTCGCCGCTCCCGGCATCAGGCGTCTCCGCTACAGGAGGCATCTTGCCGTGTCGATCAAGCCGGGATTGGGGGCTGCTGTCAGGATCCGTCTCGTCTGAGGAACTATCATTAATGCTCTCGGTTTGGTCGTGATAGCGAGTGAGATCTGTCGCTGGCGTAGTTTCTTTTTGCCCGACTTCTTCGTCGGGGACCGGCCAGATGATCGCGTTGAACGTCCGGTGACTCGCATCGAAATTGGTGAAAGTAATATCTTCTTTTTTTTGGTTCCCCCGAGGGCGTTCTCAGCGAGCTCCGTATACATCTCTTTATCAGGGGCCTGAATCATCCAGTTCAGTCCGTGTTCTCGGCACGCTGTGACAATATCGGCTTCGAACAACTGGCTGTCCATGTAAATCCTGCCGAACTCGGGGTCCGCATTTTTGCGAAGTTGCTGAAGCATTCGGTCAAGTGCTTCAGCCTTCTCACTCCGCTCTTTGAGTGGAGTTGCACCTAAAATGGCTCTGTTGAAATCCTCAGCAGGTGATATGTTCTTGGAGTCGTGCTGAATACAGGGCGCAGGCCGTGTTTAGACGCTAAGAATATTGCCTGAATGGCGTGATTTCGAGGAAGTGAAGCGAGCAGAGTTCGATGTGCCTTCGAAACTCGCCCGCTTCACCGACCGATGTGTGGCTTTGTCTCAAAAAGCTGTCGGGAGTGACGGAAATCAGCCTGTCAAGAAAGGGGAAGGTGGCTACGCAGACTGGGTGATCATCACTCTCCACGGACTTCGCGAATACCTCGACCTTCCGTACCGCCGACTCCTCGATATCCTCCGTGAAATGCCTGATATCGTGGAGAAACTCGGGCTGTCGGTCGAGGAGTTGCCGGACTTCACCACGGTTTGTGCTCGGAAAGAAGCGCTGAAGATGCGCGTCTGGCGAGTGCTGTTGCGGCTGTCGGTGAATCTATTTGATACTGGAGAGATTCAGGCCATCGACTCCACCGGTCTCGCTCATCGTTCGTCCAGTCACAACTACGCGAAGCGTGTCAAAGGCACGTTTGAGTCGGTTAAAACCACACTTCTCGTGGATTGCTCGACGAGAGCAATCCTCGACGTTCACTGCTTAAAGAACCTTCCACACGACNNGAAACGTACCATCGACGGTCTATCGTCGAATCGATATTTTTCGCGCTGCGCAAGCGATTCGGCTCAACGATTAAAGCCAGAACGTGGTTTGGTCAGTTTCGAGAGATCGTCATAAAGGCCGCCATCAGAAACATCGAGCAGTCTCTCACCGCCTGAACTACGCGAATTCGAGCGTCTAAACAAGGCCCAGGACGCATATCAAACATCGTGAGCAGGTTCAATTCGTCGTGTAGGGCGGGATAGACGCGTACGACAGCAATCAGAGCAGACGCGAATAGACCAGAGGACTACGCTACGTACTGTCTCGATACTTAGAATAATAGGTGAAGATTCCAAAAGCCAACCCACCTGCTGCTCCCGGTATTGCGGCAGAAATCACGCTAGCGTCCGAGAGAAGCACGTCTATCGAAACCCACAGCAGTACCCAAACGACAACGTTCATCGGAATATAGAGCCACGGATTCGTCCGACTCCATACGCCTTCAGCCATTTTGTCGCTCTTATTAGGCTTGTTAGGTAATTCTTCTGAATCTGATAGTGATCCGAGCTAATTCCGTGACCGACACACCCTCTGTATCTCGCACGACGCTCCTGACGGGGAATGAGTAGGTTTCTGCGGTCGTGCTGAATACACAGCGCGTCTCGGTCACCGGGCTCTCGGGCATTGGTGAGAGGATGAAGGCTCCCTATCGAGAAACTGCGGCGGCGTGCGCCGCTGCGTATCCCGGACTACAGCAGACGTTGAGCGCGTATCGGACGTAACGCGGGTCGGTTGGCGTCGCCTACGCCAGCGCGATTCCCGCCGCGACGGCGAGACTCGTCAGTGCGAGGCTGACGAGCGCGACTGTTGTCCGGCTGTGGTGTCCGTCGCGGTCGTCGGAGTCGAACCCACGACCGGTCAGAACGCCGAGGCCGACAGCAACCGCGGAGAGGCCACCGGCGAGCGCCAGCGTCGTCCAGAGTTCCAGTCCGTGCTGTGCGACTTCTCGTGTAGCCGTCCCGGCGAGAAGGACGCCGGTTGCTATCGGGGCGGCGGCTGTCGCTTTGTTGGAGGGCATCAGTCAAATATCCAACGCGCGTCTAAAAACAGTGGCGATGCCGTTCCGCGGACAGTGGTCGGTACAGGCGACCCAAGAATCGTTCAGTACAGACTAGGTATTGACTGCTCAGAGTGATCGGTCAATGTTGTGACTGAGACAAGCAATAGTGAGTTCACGGAACTGCTTCCACCATCGTCGGGAGCGAACAAACGCACCGTACTTCCGCTTGAGCGTTGAGTTGACCGCCTCGGATTGACTCCGCTGGCCGTAGAGACCAGCGTCTAAGCGCGCGTTCCATGCCTTGTGGAGCGATGTAAACTCACGATGCTTTATCAGTGGCCGAACCTCGTGTTGCCGGGCAAGTTGCCTGATCTTCTGGTCGTCGTAGCCCTTGTCACCGAGTAGAATGCCAATATCCTCGGGGTTGCGCTTGATCAACGACGGCGCAATCTGGCTATCGTGTTTTCGTGTTGTCGTCACGTGGAGATCGAGGATTGCGTTCACTTTCGTATCGACCAGCAACGTCACTTTGAGCGGCTGAATCGTGAGTTCGGCTCGTTTCGTGTAGTGTTTTGAGGCGTGACTGCGGTCGAATCCTGACGCATCAACTCCAACGACACCGCTCGTCGGAAGTAGCGTCGCTGAGAGAGTCAATATGGCACGCCAGACAGCCATATCAAGCCGGTTGAACGCCTTACAAAGCGTTGATGGCGTAGGAAGTTCAGCTAATCCGAGGGCGTGACGAATGCGCGGCATCTCGATCAGTTCGTCAAGCAGGCCACGATGGGTCGTGTCCTTCCGAACTTTGAGACACAGCAAAACAACGTGCTGGGGAAGTGTATAGCGATGTTTGGAGAACTTCGAGGAGTATCGAGAAACCGCTCGGCGTGCCAAATGGATCGCCTTCTCAGTAAATCGGAGAATCTGCGACTTCGGGAGGGCCTTCATCTCATCGAATTACACGGCGAACATGTAACTCTCTGAGGATTTCAACAGAGCCCCTAAAATGTAGTTTCAACCGGGTGTGACGGTCGATAGAACAGCATAGTGCCAGAATTCGGTCGTGTTATCATCGTTGATCGACCCCGTCACCCATCTGTTCTCCTTCCCATACCAGCCAACAGTCGTGAGGTCGTACGCTAGGTGGATTGGTTCCGACGGGGCGAGGTTTTCGCGCTCGAGGAGGCGACACGTGGCATTGATGAACTTCGTTTCAATGTCTTCCACCTCGTAATCCCCCTCGGTGCCCGCGTTTGGGATATACTCGAAGAGCGTCGAGGCTGAGGGGGTGTCTCTGTCAGACTGCCAGTCAAGAAGTTCGGCGCCGTTCTTCGCGGCACATTGCTCGATGGCGAGGTGTGCGAACAATCGGTAGATGTCCCCCAATCGAATACTCGTAGTTGGGGGCCAACCGGTCGCGGTCGAACCGAAGCGGGGGAGCGACCAGCGCCATGTACTCGGCGACGACTCAGCTCGCCTCGCTCATTTTGTGGTCATGCTGACCGTCCAGTCCTCGTCGTTCTCCCGGTAGTAAGCACGCGGCTTCGACGGGTACGTGGAAGTCCGGTCGAACGAGGGTCCTCGGGGGGTCAGCGCATAGAGCGCGGCGTTGTGACTGTACTCGGCGGCTTCAGATAGAAAGTCGGCGTCGAATTCACTGATGGCGCTCGAAAGTTTCGAGTAGTGCGTGCCATCACCGGAGGTGAAGCAGGCTTCGCGAGCGACAGGACCCCCCTTCTCCAGAATCTGTTGGAGTTCACGATATCCCCCGACGAACTCCTTCAGAACACCGGCCCGATACATCCGTTGTGTCCGGCGGTCGAGACCGTCCCAGTCGTCGATCTCATCACACTTGGGGGCTATCCGCAGGTCGAAATGCCGGAGCGCCCAAAGCGTTTTTTAGTATCTTTGTCGTACTCAGTGTCACCCCCGAGTTCCACGAGTTGGTTTTTCTCCTCCCACCGGTCGACGTCGTAGGTAGGTGTGGGAGTATACGGATCAAGGGGGTCAGGATGTGGATCGATGCCGTCAGGGTATTGAGGGGGGGTCACTGCTGTAGAGATCGTCGCGCTCGAAACCCATCAGGGGGTGTTTCTCACCCGGGTGTATTAGCCCGTTCGCCTCAAATTCTCTGAATTGACACGTATGTTATATATCTCCAACATAGACCTAAACTGGACAGTACTGCTACCGTGGGCCACGACGAACAGGCCAACGTCCTCCTCAGGGAGCAGGGCGAACTCAGTGGCGAACTGCGGGACACCGCCACCGTGACGGACGATCCGGGTATCCCCCCGGGGTCGCTCAAAAAGCCCGAACGCCATGCCGTCGATCCGTTCGTGCGGTGTGAACCACTGCTGGTGCATCGTGTCGACCGCGCTCTCAGAAAGGATTCGTTCGCCGTCGACGACGCCGTCGTTGAGATGCGCTTGCAGCAGCCGTGCCATATCCGCGGCGGTCGTATGGAGGCCGGACGCCGGCGATACGTCGGAGTAGAAACTCACGACCTCGTCAACCGCCGTTCCATCGGCAGGTACGAGTCCGGACGGAGCCGCTTGGAACGTGCTGTTTGACATCCCGAGCGGCGCGAACACGTTCTCCGTGACGAACGAGTCGAATTGCTGCCCGGAGATGTCCGCGATCAGCTGTCCGGTTAGTGCGGCGGCGTAGTTGGTGTACTGGTAGAGTTCACCGGGGGGACGGACACGCGTCGGTACGTCTGTTGAGACCGACTCGGCGAGCGGACGGACATGCGTAGGATTGCTCACCGAATCGCCGCGCGCTCGGACCTCGAATCCCGGCGTGTGGGTGGCGAGGTGTTCGAGCGTGATCGGTTCGTCGAACGTTTCCGGGAGGTCGACGGCCTCAAGGTGGCCGTCCACGGCGTCGAATGGTGCGATCTGACCGCGATCGACAATCTGCATCGCGGCCGTCCACGTGAGCACTTTCGAGACGGAGCCGACACGAAAGAGCGTCTCGTCCGCTCGAACCGGGATGTCTTCACTCTGAAAGGCGTAACCGTAGCCGCCGGTGTGGACCTCGTCGTCGTCGACGACGGCAACTGTCAGTCCGCCCGCGTCGTGTTCTGCCAACGCGCGGGTGGCCGCGTCGTCGATAAGCGTATCCACGCTGGTCGTTTGTGTCGGTTCGGTCGATCCGCTCGCAAGACCACTGGCCGCGATGGCGGTGCCAGCACCGACGGTAGCGGACTGCGACAGGAAACGGCGTCGTGAGAGTGTGGAGGGCATCGGTAGAGGTGTGTCTGAGAGAGATTTCACGCCGTGGAGGGCGGGACGACTCGTCCGGTTGAGCTCGTGGCGGAGTTGTGAGCGGTGAAGGCGAACAGCCGGATACCTCGGGTCGACACGCCGACAATGCCATACGCGCCTCGGTGGTACCCACGGCTTGCTCACCCCCGCTTCTCTGTCTCGGGTGCGATGGTGTCAAACACACATTAGCTATCCCACATGAATTTTATCCCGCACGATCGGTCTCACACCGACCCGACGAGTGCGAGCACTCCGAGCGCGGCCACCAACCCTGATGCCGCGACAAAGAGGTCGATCCCCCACCGAAGCAGCCAGTCACGTGCCCGGCTCCCCTCCGGATGAATCCCGAACCGGACTGAGAGGTTGCGAACGATCACGACCCAAGTGACGAGCACGAACCCGAACAGAAACGGCCACACGTCGATGTCGAGTTGAACCTGTACGATGTAGATTGGGAGCACGCCGATCAGTATCGGCGTTGCTGCGATCCGAGCCATAGCCCGGATCGGTCGACGCTGCAGCGCCGGAGGGTCGCCAGCTACCAGTTCGGGGACCGACACGCCACACGATCGAAAGCTGGCGGCGATTTGACGGAGCTGTCCACGCGGTATGAGGAGCCCTTCTGGCTTCGTGACAGTGAGCGACCGGTAGTGGAGTCGTGCAGCAACGATCGGACCAAGCGGAATCAACTGCAGAGAGTCCACCTCAGTGAGGTCGATTATCTGCTCGTCAGTACCGGTCGCTACTGCGAACTGTTCGGTCTCGGGGTCGTCGAACTCGGGTTCGATCACTAAGATGCGATTCTCGGGAGTGAGCCGGTAGTAGTTCGTCTTGAACCCCGCACTCGAAAACCAGATCATCAACCACAGACACGCAAACGCGATCACGTAGGCAACGGTCGCCCGAGAGCCGAAGAGAGCTATCGACCCGAGGACCACAAGCGGTAGCACGATAAAAAAGCCGGCCCAGATCACGGGGTGCATCGTGACGATGAACGCCGCCATCCGATGCGGAAGGTGACGAATTCCGTGGAGGGTCGTCTTCCAGCTACTGTTTGCCTCTGGTCGTGCGGTACTCTTGGAGGACATATCGAACCACTCACGAGACGTCGAATTAGGTGTGGTGGTGGCAATTTCGACAGCGACCACGTCTCGATTAGTGTCGTAGCACTAACCGACACTTGACATCCTCCTCCGCCTTCAGGCGGGGGAATCCCGAGCGGTGGGAGTTTCAGGTTCGCAACCATGACTCCGCCACTTCACGGGAGTTCGCATCTAACCCAGTCGTCGTGTTCGGTGGCTGACTGGCGGTGCCAAACCGCCGGTACTCCTATCCTCGGCGTCATTGACTCCCATCTGTTGTTTTTGCCAGCAGGGAGTCGCTGATACGTCGCCGGACTCGGAGTTATCTTCGGCTTGCTCGACCGACAGACACAACGACGAACCCTTCGAGGATTTGCGTTCACCGCGTCGGTGTTTCGGATACTGTCTCATTGAGCGGCGGGGAGACCGCCTCCGAAGGTCGTTCGGCATCCGCTCAGTTCCGACCTAACCTTACTATCGTATAGTGGTTTTGGAACTTCAAAGTACGCATCGGAAATTCGAACTAGGCCGTCGAACGTGGATTGATCCCACGTTGTCGTATTCATCCTGCGGCTAAAGCAGCAGGTATTCTCCTTGAGTTCGTATAAGAATTCGGGACGACCAGAATGCTCTCTTCAGTAACCGGGTGTTTCAGACAAGAATATGTCCCTTCCTGAGAGTTCCAACAGGACCGCTCATTCCGGTTCGGTGTACGCTCGCCGCCACAGCAACCATGTCGGCCAGACGAGGAACGGCAACAGAACAAGGCTCTGCACGAGCTCGCCCGTAGATCCCCATGGCCCGGCGAGCCACGCGACTGCACCGACACCGACGACGAGTCCGATACCGATCGCGATCGCGGCGATTCGTCGGTTCATCGGCGGCAGATCGGTGGACTGAATTGGTACGTCGAACGCCGAGACGAGTGCCTCACCGTCGCCAACCGGGCCGACGAACCGCTCTGTCTCATTATCACCGAACCCGGTGGTCAGCTCGATAGTTCGCGTGCCAAACGTACGATCCGGGAGCCGGGTGTGGACTACGCTTGCGTCACGAAGGTGATCGACGGAGGTCGCCCACTGCGGCTCGTCAAGCCACGTGTCGTACGCGATCAGCTGGCACCCGTACCGCCGGTACTCGATCGGTGCGTAGGTGAGCGCGAACCCCGCGATGTTCACAGCGAGCGCACCGAGGTACAGCGCGAGGACAGCGATTCCGGATCCAACGACGACTGCGCCGGAGGCGTCACCGACGAACAGCCCGAGACCGACGAGCCAGACGACGAAGAAGCCGGTCGCGTATATTGGGGCGACGCGAGTGAGCGTCTTCAGGACCGCGGTGACGACGGTAGTTCGGCGATGAGCCGAGACCCGGACATCGGGCTCGACGTCGGGGATCGCGATCGGCTCTGGCGGTTCCGGCGAGTCAGTCGGGCCGGCGAGCCAGCTGGTGATCCGACCACCGCTGGAAGCGTCATTTCCGTGAGTCGCCCGGAACGCTGACCACTCGACGAGCAGCTTCACGGCGACAAACGCGGCGAGCACGGCGACACCGCCCGCGGCCGCGTCAAGCACCGGGAGCGCGAACAGGGCAAACACGAGGAAGAACGCGCGCCTCGTCGGCGTCTCCACAACCGCATACGGTGAGGTCTCTGCGTACCGTCGCCGACCCAAGTAGTCCCGGGCAACGTCGATCGTCTCGCCCGCAACCAGCGCGAGCGCCGACGCGAGTACCCCCGGACGACCGAGCAGGGCCGGGACGTCGAACACCTGCGAGAACGCGACGCCAACGACCAGTGCGATCCACGCAACCGCACCGCAGACGGCCGCCGCAAACGGGACATTCCGAAGGTAAATGGGAGGCAGCCACGAAATCGAGTGAATTGTGCCGCGTTTGCTCGACAGCGGCGCCTCGGTGACGCTTATTACGCCCGCATCGCGGTCTTCCGGTGGCGGTCGGGCTGCGAACAGCGCCTTCGCGCCCGCCAGCGGGATCGACAGCACGACTTCGACCGCGTACACCGCGGCGAGCGTCGCGGGGTCCCAGCCGAGACGGAGTACACCGACGAGCGGGATCAGGTTGGCGAGTAGGACAGGGAGGAACCCAGTGGCTCCGGAAAGATTTTGACGACTGCGGTGAGCGATGGAGGGCATCCGTCGTTGTTTCCTGAAACGATCGGCCGTGCTCATAAGGATCGGTGAACGCAGGTCGATCCGCTCCGTGAGGACGTTGCCGCGTTCCGTCCAACTGACCGTTGGTTCGTCGTCTACGCCGAGATCTTCGCGTTCAATCCCGACTACAGATTTGCGGTTACATCCTCGATCGTGGATAGTGTCTCGCTGCTCGTCTACGACGAGGTCGACCCGGCATTCATCGAGATGCGACTCTGTTAAATCCCTTAATACAGGGCAGATTTCACTAGTCAGTTTGTGTATACCGCATGTGTATATCGTAAAATGTTGGCCGCTAGGCTCTGCTGAATTCTTAGCTGATGATACATTCTGCTCCGATTACGATCGATACAGGGGACTCACAGAACGCTCAGTACAGACTGAGAACAGATCGCTCGTACTGGATATTCACGACGCGTCGAGTCGATCATAGAACGTCCTCGGTTCGACGATATCGATCCCACGGAACGAGTCGAGATCGAGCAGGTGTCCGTCGGCGGAGACAAGGTAATCGACGTCACCGGCGACGGCCGCTTCAAGTAACTTGTCGTCGTCGGGGTCCGCCTCAACCGCCGTAATGTCTTCCTGCGGATCGACGAACTCCGAATAGTATCGGACCAGTTCGACCTCCTGTTGTACCTCGTGTTCGCTCATGTGAAAGCGCTCTGGGTACTTGAGCAGCGTTTCACGGAACTCGGTGAGCGTTTCCACCGAAACGACGATCTGGTACTCGCGTTCGAATCCCTTGACGAGAAGTTCGTGTGGCACGCCGGTTGCGATGACGCCCGAGATGAGGACGTTCGTATCCAGCACCGCCCTCATTCGTCGCTGTCCCGCGCCTCGTGGACGAGTCGAGTGACCTCGTCGAGAGACGTTTCGCCCGCGTCTGTCCGGTTTTCAACACGCTGTTGAAACTCCTCGATCGATGGGAGGTCGACTTTCTTTAACACGAGACCATACTCCGTCGGGACAACCATGAGCTTCGTCCCCTGTTCGAGTCCGAATTGGTCTCTGAGTTTACTCGGGATCGTGATCTGTCCCTTCGAGGTTACTGTGGTTACTTCAGGTTCATCAGATGCCATTGTATGCGTAAGGATTCCTTACGCAAAGGGTTGAATCTACCGGTCAATTCGCACTCTTCAACGACCGGCTGTTTCACGCTATGTTATGTCTGATGGACAAGACATCAACAGAGTCGGCCGCTAGTATTCCTCTCGATTCGCTCGGAGGAGGGTGAGAACAATTACGCCGTACCTGTAGGTATTGGGAATGCATGGTCTCCGATTCACGCTCTTCGGACCCGGACAGCCCTGCCTCCGAGTCGGTGTCGGGATCCGACAGTGAAATGGCGTCAGGATTTGACGAGGCTGCTCTCTACAGGGTCGTTCACGCCGCAGTCAAAGATGCCCTTCTCGACGTGATTGGGACGCTGTTGCTCGTCGGTATCGCCTTTGTGCTCGTGGTCGCCGGTGGTCAGGCACTCTTCGCGGCCACATCGACGCTCGGGATCGTGGTCGGCCTTGGATTTGTGGTAACAGGGCTTTACCTCGCAGCCACCTCACTTGAGCTCATTCCGCCAGTCTACGAGTGGCTGTGAATACAGTCAGACACATCGGATGGGAAGATAGAACAACGGAACTGTGACAGTGGGTCTATTCTCTATCGAAATATCCAGCTATATCCACCGCCACACGTCGTTGTGCCACCACCTCCCAATTCCTGTAGTGTGAACGAGTGTGTCTGGCCGCGAGTTCCACAAGTGACGATCTGAGATGACGCGTGTTCTCGGTTTGGCCCTCGTTCCGCGATATACACGGTTACGTCTCCCTTCGACCAACTCGTAACCGTACCATCGACCGTTTCTCCGGGTTCGACGACGAATGTCATTGTTTCAATCTCGTCATCTACGAGCGTCACATTCTCGTAGTCGCCGGGCCAGACGAGGTCAGAATATGTGACATGTTTCCGATCGCCGTCGTCGGTCGTCACCTCAAAATTAACGTATCCTGCGAGGTCTTCGTCTGAGACTGTATACACCGTCACATAGTGAGTCTCATTGTCCTGATTTTCAAGTGTGACTGTGGGTTCTGGCGTACCGACTGCGAACGCACTTCCAACAAGAAGGAGACCAACGAGCAGGAGGCCTCCGATGAGGAGTGATCGGCGGGGGACCATACACACACTTTCGACTCGTAAGTTAAAATCCCAATCCTCCAGCCTCGAGCTACGGACCGGTACAATCAATTGTATTGGCTGATTTCTGAAATTCACACCGGGATGCCCTCCAGAAGACGCGTACTAGTGGGAGCCACCGCACTCCTTGCCGGCAGTAGTTGTACGGCCATCACTGGCTCAGCTGTGGAGACCGCTGCCGCGGACCAAGCGTGGCCGATGGCTGGGTACGATCCGGCAGGAACCCGATACAACTCCGCCGTCTCGGGTCCCGTAACTGACGTTGAACCCGTCTGGATCTACGACACACCATCATGGTTTCACGGGGCGAGCTCTCCGATCAGAATTGGGGACACGCTCTATGCCACCGGGAGAGGGATGGTCGCGCTCCGTGTCGAAGACGGAACTGAACAGTTCGTTCGACGCGGTCCGTACACGTCCAGTTTGGCCGCCGCCAACGCGAAGCCGTACCGGTCACCAACGCTCGCAGTCACGTCGACGGGCGGCACGTACGGTCTCAACGCCACCGGCGGGATCGGGATCCCCGGAATCGATCGGGGAATTGGTAGTGAACGATGGCATGGACCGCCATACGGGGAGTATCGACCCACTGTCAGCCATACGCCGACTACGAACCCGGTCGTCCACGACGGGATGGTGTATACACCCGTCGTCGGAACAAACGACATCGCCGCGATGAACGCCAGCGACGGCTCCGTCGAATGGCGCGTGACTGTCCAAGAGGACGAGGTCATCTCCGCCGAGTTTGGACGGCCAACGATCAAGGATGGCACGCTATTTGTTGCGAACTGGCCGGGACAGGTCTCGGCGTACGACATCAAGGATGGAACGCAGCGCTGGAACCGGGATCGTGACGATCAGATGCAGTTGTGTACGCCGGTAACGGACGCGGGAGTGATCGTCACATCGCGAAATGACGTCGCGTTACTCGACAACGAGGACGGCGAGCCGCTCTGGGAGCGTGATCTTGACGGGAACGCGACTGAAGGTACGGCGGCCGTAACAGACGACAGGGTACTCCTGAGCGACGGGAACGACACGTTCCACGCGCTCGATCTCGATACCGGCGAGTCGTACTGGTCACGTGAGTTTGTCGGTGAGTCGAAGCCGGTGGTTGCCGATGGGACTGTCTATGTCGTGGAAGAGAAGAGGAGACTCCGTGCGTTCGACGTCGATAGCGGAATCGAACGGTTCAGCTACGAACCGGAGCAAGTTCCACTCTCTCCGCCGATCATCGGCGACGGTCGCCTGTACGTAACCAATCGCCGTCGTGTGCTGGCACTGGGGGAGCAGTCATGACTCAGAACCCAGATATGGAGGCTGGAGACGACAGAGCACCGAACGACTTCTCGAAGCACCCATCCGACGACCAGAGGTCTCGTGGGGGCGATTCGGCGTCAGGGGGTGCAGAGATCGTCCGGACGCTCCGATCGATGCCGACGCTCTGGCTCCCGTTTCTCGTGGCTGGCTGTGTGCTGACGGTGATCGGTCGATTCCGGATACGTGACCCGCTACCGGTTGAGCCCCCCGTGTCGGGGTCGACTCTCCAGATCGTATATACGGTGTATCCGACAGGGACGACGGCGACCAGTCGCTCACTCGACGCGCTGATCAATCTCCCACTGGACGTGCTTCTGTATGCCGTCGGACTCGAACTCCTCGCGATCGGAGCCATTGCTACCGCCGGGGGGATCACGATGGTACGGGCAAGCGACCGAATGGTCTCACGGCGGCGGTTTCTCGTTTATACGGGAGGGATCTCGGTGGTGTACCTCATCACCCACTTGGGAACGGCGATCGATCTCGATGTTTCTGTAAACTCACTCCTCGTCGCGCTCGGTGCGTTCGCAGTGTTGGCGTTTGTCGCCGTTCGATTGTTCTTGCTCCCGGTCGCTGTCCTGTTCGCTGAACCACTACGGAGTGCCCCAGTGGAGAGTTGGCGACGCTCTCGTGGCCACGGTGTCCCGTTGTTTGCGCTGATCGTAGGGATAGGGTTGACGTCGGGATGGCTGGTAGCGATCCCGTACGTTGGCGTCGTACTCAGTGTGATGACTGTCGGAACGGTCCACGCGGTAGCACTCACAACGTTGTACGAGTTGTACAGTTGAGAGTTTCACTAGAGACGCGGAAAACGGACACAGAACTCACACTCCGACTCCACGAGACTCGTGACGGATCGCTCACCCGAGACGATAGTTGCGAACACGATCTCGTGCGATGTACATTGAGATGAGACCGACGAGACACGCGAGTACGGCCGAAACAAGGGTCCCACTAAGACCGATCACGAATTGATTAATACCGACGACCGAGGCGAGCGCGTGACCAGTAATACCAGAGTGAGCGAGACCGGTCGGGAGCGCAACGACGAGCACCATAATCGAATAGGTGACGAACGCGAGAGCGCTCGGGACGATCGCTTTCGTGCTTCGAGAGACGCTAACCGCCTCAAAGCGTGGGAACCCGATCCCGACGCCGGTCGCGATCGCGCCCGACCCGATTGACAACACAAGAGCTGCCGCCCCGAGACTCATGACGACCGGCACCGAGTGCGGACTGAGGAGGCCTGTAATAACGGTTGCCGCGACGGTCACGGGCGCTATGAGAAGCGCTCCAGAGACGACGTGGCCGATAACCAGCGAGCGCTCGGGGGCATCCGAGAGCAGTGTGACAGGGAGCGCTGCGCCCTCCTGACCCACCACGTTGAGCGCGAACAACGACCCGGCAACCCACGTTCCACTGAGTAAAATCCACAACGGAAGCCCCGTTCCGATCTCCCCTGTCTGGACGGCCGTGACAATCGGACCGGCGAGGACGATCAGGGGATACAGCGCGAACGATAGCGAGATCGGTGACCGACGAGCGCGTTTCCAATCGACTGCGACAACCCCGAAGACTGGCTGTGAGAGAATTCGTGAGAGCCCGCCCAACCGGGATGATCTATCAACCGATCGCTCGACTTCGTGGGTGATGTGAACGCCGTCGGCGTACCAGAGCCACGCTGCGAGTCGGTACAGCGACGCAACCGCGATGACGACGAACACTCCTGTGAATCCCATTGCGCCAATCGCTCGGAGCGGTGACGCACCGATCCCGAGCCCCAATGCGGCGAGATCGCCGAACCAGTCGATCGGTGTCGGCGCAAGCACCCGATAGATCGGTTCGAGAACTGATGCGAATGCGTTCGTGAAGATCAGTGCGAAATACCCGATACCAAGCAGAGCGAGAAACAGCGTTCGGAGGCGACTGAGCAGCCGCGATCGAACGCCGGCGTTCCGCACAGCCAGCGCAAGGATGAAGCCAGCCGGGATCCCGGTCACGAGGAGGAGACACAGTGTGAGCAACAGGGCAGGAATCGTGAGTAGTGAGCCGGCACCGACGGCGAACGCAACTGTGGCGGCGCTTCCAACTGTGACGAAGAACGCAGACCAAAGCATGAACTCAGCGAGGACGAGGCCACCGATCACGTCCCGGTGTGAGACTGTCGTCAACAAGCCGTCGAGATTGTCTGGCCGAAGTGCCACAGCGTACGCGCGATATCCACCGAACCCGACCACGAAGATCCATCCGTAGACGAACGCCATCCGGGCCCATTCGATGAGTGGTTCGGTCTCACTTCCGGCGACGAACCCACCGGCGAGATATGCCCCGAACACGCCGCCAAGCGAGAAAGGGAGTAACATGACGGCTGCGAACGCCATCGCCAGCAGCTGCGTCGTATTCCCCTTCATCGTCCGCCAGCGCCGCCGGAGTTCGGTCCGGGCAATGAGCCGCGGCCGTTTTGCACGCCTCATCGCTCCTCAATCCGTCCGTCGTCCTCAACTCGTCCGTCTTGTCGGTCGGTGACGTCTCCAGTGTTCCTGGGAGCCGATTCGGAAGCTGTCGGTCCGTGTTCGGCGGTGACCGAGAGGAACACGTCCTCAAGGGTTGTTCCCTCCTCAGCTTCCATCCGTGCCGTCAGTTCCGTGGGTGAGCCTTCGGTAACGAGGTCACCCTCATAGAGGACGCCGACGACGTCTGCGAGTTCCTCGACGACCGAGAGAATATGCGTCGAGAGGAACACCGTGTGGCCATCGTCGGTCAGATCTGCGATGACGTCGAGGACGGTCCGAGCCGCCCGCGGGTCAAGTCCGCTGGTCGGCTCGTCGAGGAATACGACATCAGGCTCGTGTAACAGCGCCTGAATCAGGCCGATCTTCTGGCGCATGCCCTTCGAGTAATCGTCGATCCGCTTGTCGGCGTCGTCCGTGAGATCGAATCGATCTAACCACTCTGTAATCTGGGTCTCCATCTCGGCGGCGGGGAGGTCTCGAAGCCGACCGAAGTATTCGAGCTGTTCACGGCCGGTGAGTTCGTCGAAGACCGGCGGTTCCTCGGGAAGATACCCTATCGATGCCCTGATCGCGTCACGATCAGAAACGGGGTTCCCGTCGATCCACGCCTCGCCGTCGGTGGGCCGCGTCAGCGATGTCAACATCCGCATCGTCGTCGTTTTTCCGGCCCCGTTCGGTCCAAGGAAGCCGTACACTGTTCCGTGTTCGACGGTGAGACCGAGCCCGTCGACGGCGATCTCTGTTCCGAACTGTTTCCTCAGTTCACGCGTCTCGATGGCGTCTCTGTCTCGTGTCATTGTGACGGATGGATAGTCAGGTTCGTACCGCAGTCGGTCATAGGGCGATACCTCCGACTCCGACAGCGACGAACGTCAGCGCGACCACCGTCGGGAACACCGCCTTCCAGAGCCGTGCGAACGCGAACCGTCTCGGGGAGCGATCGGTGATGACGAGATTGCCTGCGAGGACGACTTCATTCTGCTGGCGTTCCGTGTGTCCCGCGATAAGATACTCCTCGCCGGAATCGATCCGACGTTCAACGTAGCGCCGCGTGCCGAGTCCCGGAATAATCCGTGCCCATCTCGCAACGGGGTCGAGTTCGTCTCGCACGTCGACGAACCGTTGGATGCGCTCGGGCGGCGTTTCACTGGCACCGACGGTGATGACAGTCGATTCCGTATCGAGCGCGAACCGTTTGGCGGATGGGACGACATCCAGCGTGCCAATCGGACCGTCGAGGGTGAACGGACGCGTCGACACACCGTCGTCGAGATGGGCTTGAAACCACGGAATCCCGATCCCGAACGGTTGACGTTCGGTAACCTCAAACTCGAAACCGAGACACTGAGAGCCCGTGAACGGAGCTGTAAGGATCTTGCTCGATTCGTTCGCAACGCCGCGGCACACCACGAAGGAGCCGGTGTTGGTCACCTCACTTGGGTCTTGAATGTTAGCACGGAGGATACCCGGAATGACCGTAAGCGGTCGGATCCCGTACCAGCCGATCGCAAGACCGAGCGCGACGAAGCCGCTCCCGATGACCGTGTACAACATCAATGGGAGAGATATGGGTTGTCGAACCCATTAGAGCAGCAGTCGGCCGTCGACTTTGACCGCGAAGGATTCCCGTCTGCCTCAACGAGAGAGATAGCCGGAGCAAGTATCTCTAAGAACAGCTGTGGGATCTGGAGGACGGTGGCGACCGTCATCGGGACGGACAGTAGCAGTTGCTCACGGAGGAGCCGTGGGGCTTCTCGGAGGGGTTTGTGGAGGGCCATATTCCATGTATCCACGATAATCACATATAAAACGGGGGTACGATCCGAGCGAAACTGGTTGCGTCCAATATAAAAGCATAACCACGCATTCTTCGGGTAGCTCCGTCAGTTGGATTCGAGCGACTCGGCCCACTTGACGAAGTTGGCGAAGACGACCATCACCACGATGAAGAACACGACGAACACCCCGCCGTGTATGAAGTTGAACTGTCCTGAGAAGGCCAGAGAAACGAAGAGAAACGAAGCTACTGCGGCGATAGTTCCTGACAGGTACATGCGCAATTGAGTCTCCATACGTCTGAGACGACTCACTGGTGAATAAATGTATGTGAGAAAACAGGATGCAACTATGTTGAGATGGCTCTGTTGAAATCCTATTTTCCAGAGATATTATCACCTGAAACGTCTGGTCGCTGAAGAGTGCTTATTGATCAGTGATGGTTCTGCCAGTTCAAAGAGGCTATACGACTGACTCAGTCAAATTCGGGTGCAAAATCCTCGTCGAGCTCATCCGCAAGTTCGCCACCGCGAAGCCAAGTGATTTGCCAATTGTCGAATCCATATTGTGGGAGTAACGATTCGGCCGCTTCACCAAGTGGGATGTCGTTCGTTACGAGTATCACCTCATCCACAGTATCATTACGAAGCAGTTCAAGCGCAAATCCGATCATTTCCGTATCCGCTTTTTCTACGAGACCCTCTGATCGGTTACTGGCATTCGCGATGAAACTCCGTGCCTGATCCATCACTGTTGAGATATCCGAATCTGAATAGGACGGGCTTTCAGTTACTTTCATCCATCCCTCTTGGAGTGCTTTGTCAACAGCAGAATTACCCGTTGTGTACTCATCCAGAGATGGATCCCCAGTCACCTCTGCAGACACCTGTGGGGAAATACGAAAGACCGTTTCGCGCTGGCGAGCTTCTCGAGCAAGCGCCTGAAAGCGAGTACTCTCACGCCGACCACAGCTGATGAGGACGGACGAGTCGATGAAAACGACAGCTTCGTCGTACTTCATTCCGAGTTAGTCCTCAAAGACAGGTCGGAGGGCATCCAAAATAACGCCTGCTTCAAGCGATGAGAGCTCTTGTTCTCGAGCCATAATCTGATGCGTAACCGATCCATCGACGTATTCGCGAGCGTATTCCAACGCGACGGCGAGCCCATCCAATCCGTGACGATCTATGTACGTATCGATATCTTCGTCTTGCGTGCGACGGGCAATCGCCTCAACTAGCTCAGGTGTGATCTGCCGTTTGGTGTCGCCATCGATCAACTGGAGATCAATGTCATGAGCCGTGTATTCTGCTGGGCGGCCGTCGTTTGACTGGTCAATGAAGCCCGCGATTTCGAGATCGTCGATATACTCGTAGACCGTCCGCTGCGGAAGATCGTGCGTCTCGACGATGTCTTGAATTGTTGTTGATGGATGGTGGTGGATATACGTATATATCCATGCTTTGCGGGCGTTTCCGAGGAGTTCGAATGCTTCACCGCCCGTGTCGAGAGGAGTGTCCCGGTTTGCTTCTTTGGTTGCCATTGCTAGTAGCGAATTGTATGCAATTCGCAAAAAAGCTTGTTACTGGGCACTATATCAGATCTTCCTGTATTGACCGTAATCGGAGCAGAATAGCTGGTCACTGAAGATGCAAATTCATCAAATTACGGCAATCAGTCTTGATTACGGTAATGGGCAGCGAAGAGTTCTGTAAAGATACCGATAGCTGGAACGAGTTGAGCTACCGCTCCGGTAAGTTCGTCCATTGAGATGAGCAAATACGAGGCATAGGTGAATCCACCGAGTATCAACAGACAGCCTGCAGCCAAGGATAGAGGGTCTTCTACTCCATAGAAATAGAGCCGAGATGTTCCCCAAAGGATGAAAGATACCGGGATAGCCCACCTGATCACGGGTAGAATCTGCGGATACATCGTCAGCGCTCCAGCTACGAGGCCCCCACCAACGAGAAGGGTCAAGAGTCGCCCAATCAGGTTGTTCCAGACCTTATCGGCCGATTGACCAACGCTCATTACACTATTGTCACTACAGCATACAATAAGTATTCCATCGTGTCAACGACCCCTGACCCTTCCGGGTAGGTGGTGAAAGATAAAATCCAACGAGACCATTTGTCCAATACTTATTTACTGGTAGAAATGACTCCATCTCGTGGTTCGATTAGGTCCCCCCTCCCAATCGGCGAGTTGTCTTGATTCTCCGTCGATCGGAGTTGGTGAACTCATAACTCGGTACGTACAAGTTTCAAAATTGTTTCCTCACGGGTCAGACTAATGCCAACACGCCCTCCATCCGACGATTCAGACGATCAGCCATCTGATGACGATCTCACCGACTGGCCACCAACCGACTCGGGTCAACCCGATTCAAACCAACCGTGGATATTGCTTGGAATTGTTGGAATCGTTGCTGTTGCCATAGGCTGGTTCTTCAGGCCGTGGCTCCACGGACTCGTCTACACAGTGTACACGACGCCGCTACTGTTGCTTGGCCTTCTGGCCGGCAGTATCGCTGCGTGGGTCACCGCACGATTGGGTGACCGAGTAGAGACCGTCGTCAACGCGCTCTCCAGCAGCGACCACACGATTACGCCACTCCGTGTCGGGATGGTCGTACTCGTGATCGCTGCGTTTGCACTGCTGCCCGTCGCCAACGCGGTCGCTGGCGTCACATTAAGCGATCAAACAATGAGCCACACGGCCACAGTCGAGCGACTTGACGATGTTGATGCCGACAACCCACGCATCGTCACACGAGCGGTCGCCGATCGATACGCGTCGAACACGCTCAACCGGCCGCAGTACCGCGTCGGTGATACGGACATCAGCGTGGTGAACGGGACCCCCTACTGGGCGGCACCGCTCGCTCCGGACGGCCTGTTCAACACTATCACTAAACGACAGGCCGGGACCGTCCTCGTCGATATGACGACCCAGCAGGCGAACGTACGGTCCGTTGATGGCGAGCTCGAAACCGGCGTCGGAACGATCTTCCACCGGAACTACCGGTGGGAACTCCTCAAATCGCAGGCGTATCTCGTTGACTACGGCGACCCCAAGATGGTCATTCACAACGATACCCAGTATATCGCCGTCCCGTACTCGGAGCCGCAGTTCCATCTGACGCCGCTTCCGCACACCACGCCTCAGTGGGGAGGCGTCGCCGTCATCGATCCAAGCGGGTCGATCGAAACGCTCTCGCCTTCTGAGGCTGCTTCCAGTCCGATTCTTGACAATCAGCAGCTTTACCCCGAGAAACTCGCACTCCAGTCGGTCGCAGCGACGAAGTACCGCAACGGGATCCTCAACACCTACACCAGCCACGAAGACGAAATCGAGATTGCACCGCTGCCCGGCGACGGAAACGATCAGCCGTTCTTTATACTTACTGAGTCGGGCCCGCAGTACGTTGTCGCTGTCGAACCCTACGGTGACGCACAAGGGCTCCAAGAGTTGTGGACGATCGACGGCCAAAGCGGCGCCTTTGAGCGCTACGTACCAGCCGACTCGCTATTCGGCCCGCAGCGAGCAGCGGATCTTGTCAGGCAATCAGCGCCGCAGACGGACTGGGACCGCTTTGCCCCAGCCGAACCGATCCTCACCGTTATCGACAACCGAGAGTACTGGCAAGTACGCGTTGTCCCCGAAGATAACAGCGGGATCGCGTACGTCGCGTTTGTCGACGCTCGGTCCGGCGACGTTGACGCGTTCGAAGAAACCGACACAATCACCCAGTTCCTCGGCGGTGAGACTCCCGTTGAGACGCCCGGTGAAACGGATCCGAATGGAGAGATCGAAGAGGCGCCCGCAGTCATCGTCCAGCGGGTCGACGAGAACGGAACCGTGATCGAGACCATGAACGTGTACGACGACGAATCAGTTGAGATCCGGACGCCAACAAACAGGTCCACCACTGACACAGAAAATACGACCACCAGAACGCTAGGAAGCGGCCCTGTTTAGCCGCTGAACGACGTGGAGTGGAATCATACTACCCTCACAATCAGTAGGAACTAAGCTGGCTGCATCAACTGAGCAGTGGAGAGGCTACTGGATGTCTTGCCGGTAGAAGCCAACATTCAAGTCTAGAAGTTCGCTTGGATCTCCCGCGATATTTTCACAGATGGCTTTGTTGAAGTCCCATCTACCCGACATATCGAGTCACACAGTATCAGTACAGGAAAATAGTTAACGCTAATTCCAAGGGTGTATTACCCCAAGCTCGAACAGATTATCAAGTCCGCTAGCCGTTTAAAGGGTTTCAGTCTTCACCAGCTTTGCATCCCTGCTTCATAGAGGAGGACCACTGTTGTGTTTGCCAGTGAGAGGCTAGTATATGCGAGTGCTGGGGCAAGAAGCGAGTTGGTTCGTTCATAGGTGTAGGCGGCAATACCAAGCACCGCGAGATGCGTGGCCACGAACAGGCCGCCGGCGATAGATCCGATCTCAGCGATCCCCGAGAGGCTAATGACTGCAGCGACTAGTAGGACCGGAGCGTACGCTACGTAGTGAAGTCGTTCACTGCTAACGTACTCAACAGCAAAGACCCCGGCGCCTACCGAGATGGCGAACAGGACGGCACCAACGAGTTTCCCCAGGTCGGGGACTGTTGCCAACCCACCAGTATTGCCCATCATCACGAATCCGGTTATGAGCGTCGTCAGGACGATAGCGGTGTTTCCTCCGGCAACCTGTTTGAAGCTTCCCTGAACGAGTACCTGACTGACTATCACAAGCGTGGGAACCCCAACACCAATTCCCAGCCCAGCGAGAAGCAGCACTGGTATCACCGATACGTCGGCAGCGTAGGAGGTCATGGTGAGCGAGTTATACGGAACTCCGGTGAGTGAGCCAACAAGTTTGGTCAGTCCGACGAGCACAGCAGGTGCCAATCCCGCGAGCCCAATTAGGGACACGTCAGTTCGTTCCGGCAACTTAAGCCCGCTATCGACATCCCGGTAGGCGACGTACCCAGCAGTAAACAGTACAAGTCCGGCGATGAACAACCCTCCCGAAAGCATGCCGTCCATCAGACCCTCTTCGAACCAGGGAGGCGAACCGAACACTGCCAACAAGGCATCAGAAAGGATGCGCTGCCACACGTAGAGGCCAACCAAAATGACGGTTACGATAATACATTCCACTGCGATCGCCGGATCTAGTCGGGCAGTAGGACGTTTTCCGTTTCGGATAGCCATAATATCCACATTCGACCCAATTGCTTAGTTTTTGGGAGGTGGTTATCATTTGAGATACTGGAATTGAGCCTTCGCTTACTACGCAGGCTTTAGCGAACAGTTGTTTCAGATGAGAATATAATTCCAACAGAGCCTCACAGAGATTAAACTATCCCCTGATGAGTAGTGACACTGGTACAGCCAACCTGATGAACAAATTATGGCTTAGTCTCCGTTCCCTCAGCATCCGCGCTATTACAGACCTCTGCCGCGTGTCCCTCGATGGAAGTTAGTTCACCGTCGAGACAGAACGAAAACATGTAGGAAGCACTTCCGCCGGAAGCGTGAACGATTGCAATCTTAGCGGTTCTTTCCTCACCGTCGCAGTCTTCTATATCTGCACCGTTGGGGAACGCAAATGGAGCGTACGTCGTCTCGAACGGTGCCGTCTCACCCGGGGACACGACGAGGTCAGTTCTAGACGAGGACAGAGGACGATTCTGCCCAATACCAACAACGCCTGGACCGAAGTTTAATGACGACCGATCGAACGACTCGCTCTGCGGATCAACCGTCGGATTTGGGACATCACCGTAAATCCCGGCGAATCGGACGAGGAGCGGGGCTTCACCCTGATTTTCGATCTCAAATCGAGCACGGCCATCACGGAGTACCTCGACATCTTCCGTGTGTGCGTGGACGATTTCCGGTATCCACTGGCGGGCCCAACCGTCCGATGTTTTGGCCTTTACGTGAAGCGAGTCAGCGATGTACGTCTCTAGCCGGTCCGGGAATGCCACCGGAAACCGAATAGTTCCCGGTGGCTGCTTGATTGTCTCGTATTCTTCGTCTGTAGACGAATTATACAGAACGGCGTTCTGCACGCCGGCGGCATCCCGGAATTTGACGACGAGGTCTGTGCCGTCGAATCGATAATTCTCAAACACGTGGGGCGCCTCCGGTTGGTCGGCAGTGGATGAGAGCGATCCAACACAGCCAGTTGTCAGTAGAGTACCTCCGGCTATGAGAGATTGGAGGAGGGAACGACGGTTCATAGATGTAGCTGCTCACTTTCATAATAAGTAGCTTTGGTGCATTGACCTGCCAGATCTGGATATTATCGTGGAAAGTGTACCTAATAGAGTTGATCACCGGGACGAGTGCCTCTTCAGCGTCTAAACAATGCCCAATGAACAAATTACCGACTCCGAGACTTCCCCTTCTAGTAACTCAGAGGTAGTCCTGTAGGTGGAAAACTATGATTGGAGCCTTAGATACAGACAGTGTAGTTAGTGAGTGATTGTTTCCGCCTGTTAATACAGTGTTTTCTAGAGATTGAATGTGCCCGCATTCTCGGTTGCGCTGATCGTCCACCAGAAGTCACTGGCACTTCCCACCTTCCCGGTTAACATGCGCCCGATTGGTTCGTCGTCCGGAATGGGCGAGTAGACGACGTGGCCGGCTTCATCGTCCGGTGGCCGCTCGTCCACCGTGAACTCAATGGCGTACCACACGGGTTCACTGAAGACGGAGCCATACGTCTCGATGCCACCGGGTTCGAGTGTCGTCGAAGCTGAAAGGTTCCGCTGTGCGGATGAGGCTGATGTCTCGCCTATAACTGAATACGGTTCCTCGCCCAGCGCAGTGCCAACATCCGTGACATGCATCGTGATGGAGTGCGGAACGGTCTCGTCGTTGTTGATGACTCTGAGGCTGCCAGTCGGTGGCTCGTCGGACTGGCGGGACGAGCATCCCGCGATGCTGCCAAGAGACGCTGCACCGACTGCAGCAAGAACCGCACGTCGATTCGTGGAGGCATACCTAAGCATGGAAGGAGGGCACCCAAAAAGACCCACATTCCAAGCACAAAGAACAAAGAAGCGTCTCTGTTGAATTCCTATTCTTAAGACAATTTCAGCCAGAAACAGCGCGTTTGAGAGTCTTTTTGACACTAAATTTGTCAAAGGACAGGCAGAAGAACAGAGCCGGTTTTTGCGTGCTACTGGAAATGTCGGGGGATTACTGGTTCGCCCACTCCGGTGATTTGATGGTCGTATTTCCGACTTGAGTGAACCGTACGGTCTGAGTAATGACGCGCGGCCCAGATCGGTATTTAACCGTTTGTCGGGTCTCAATACGCTGGACGTACCCTTTTGGGTTGACGAACAGCGTCATTGACGCGTTTGAGGTAACGTGTGTTTTATTCAGGTCAGTTTGAACTCGATACAGTCGAGTACCGTTCCGCGTTACCTCTTCGACGGTCGTGTTCTGTCGTTCGCTGAATCGCAAAAGCAACTGCCGGTGAAAAGCGCTGTTAAGTCGCACTGACGTATTAAGCAGATCCGCGTTTCGGGTCCGACTCTCGTTACCTGACTGGATGCGAACGGTCGTTGTGTTTCCCTGCCGCCACGCCGACATTCTCTCAGATGCCCGTTCATACCGCTCCGGCGCATTGCCGGTGATCGTCGACTGACTGGTTGTCCACACCCGAACCGGCGGCTTCGCATCGACGCGCCACGTTCGCTCGTCCCTGACTCGGAACGTTCGGTTCTGATCCTGCGTTGTTGTGGTAGCGTGGGCAGTAAACGAGTTTGTCCGAAGCGTCTCCGTGTGTGCTTGGATCAGTACAGACGTGTCGGCCACATCATCAGCGGTAAGTTCAGCTGAGTTTGAGTCCAAGTCTGAGTCGGTATTGAGGGTACCTGCGCATCCTGCAGTGAGAAGCAGCACTGACACAGCTAGCGTGAGGGTGAGGCGATGATTGATCACTGCGGGATCACCCTGGGAAATCCATAGAAATAATAATAGATTTCAGCGACACCTGATACCGCGAGGAGCACGCCCGCAATCCGGTAAATCCGATCTGTGTATGCACTCAGTGTAGTAGTGAACGATGCACCGCCGAGCGCCGTCAGGCCCGTGGCCACGGCCAATATCGCAGTCATCCCGAACGCGTAGGATACCGCAACACCGATCCCGAGAACTGGCCCGACTGAAATTCCCTTCAACACAACCGCGATGAACAACGGGGCCGTACATCCAGCTGCAGCCGCCGCGTACAGCACGCCGAACAAAAAGAACCCGGTAAGCGATCGTTCCCGCTCAGGCAGTCGGACAACCGACCAAGCGGGCTTCCATCCGACAACCATCGCCCCACCGGTAATCAAGAACACGGCACCAACGACCACTTCGAGGATGGCGATGTCTGCAAGCGCCTGCGCGCCGAAAAACGCGGTCGTCCCTGCCAATCCGACATATACGAGTGTCATTCCGGCGCCGGCAAGCAAACTCAGTAGCGCTGCGCGAGTAACTGGTCGGCGGAAGCGTGAGAAGAACCCACCCGACTCAGGAGCCGCGCTTGAGTGGGTGAAGCCGAGCGTCGAACGGTCACCGTCGGGTTCCGATACCGTATCACTCACAAAATACGAAAGGTAACCAGGAAGTAGCGGGAACGCACACGGGGCGAAGAATGTAGCGACGCCAGCCGAAAACGACAGCCCGAACAACGCTGAAAGCGTTAAACTGGTCATTGTTATGATTCCGTGAGAAGCGGATCGATTATCGAAGTAAACTCCTTGAACGTGCGTGCTCGCACCGTTGATCTATCTCCTGTCGCAGGGGTCCCATCCACATCGAACACTAGGTTTGTCGGGTAGCTGTTCGCGTTCCACCGGTTGGTCGCAATCAGGGCTGGATCAGTGACGACTGGCCACTTCCCGTCGTACTCTCGCCAAAACTCTTGGATGAGTTTCTTGTCCACTTCCGGCGTGATCGAGACCATATGCAGCGTCTCAGTATCGTACTCCGCACGCAACCGCCGAAATTCCGGCATCTCTTCCTGACACGGTCGACACCATGTTGTGAAAAAATTTAATAGGACAATTTTCCCGTCTGGTTTGAGAACCACGTCCCCGTCAGGGAAACTATCTCGCGTCACGACCGACGGCAATGCAAGTGGTTCGGACTCACCAGATGTCCCGGCCGCAGATTCTGTCTCGTCGCTAGGTGTGTCTGAGTCGATCGACTGTAAGCTAGCACACCCAGCGAGACTACTCCCAATTGCGGTACTCACCATCCCAAGAAACGATCGACGCGGATTGGAGGGCATATCCATCGGTACGATAGTGAAAGAACCGTAATAATTCGGCTGAAGGCTACAAGAGCGATTTGATCCACAGAAACGTATCCATAGACGTTTATGTGAACTACCCCACCCTACTCGCTCACCGCTGATGCGGTTCGCTCCTTGAGGGTGCTGTCAAAACTCAAAAAGTTCTGACTGCTAACCAGAAGTCGTAGACTTCTGGTGATGGGGCTTCCTGTTTCAACGATGCGCTTTGCAGATACAGGTGTATCCACGGGAACGCAGTCTCCACAGACGCTGATTTGGAGTGACCCACTCCTACATCGTCAAGACCGCGAGAAAGAATATTCCACGCTGCGTTCGCAAATTAGGGAAGGCTCCCATCCTCTGAGTAGCAGTTATATCGTAATCGAGCAGTAGTAATTTGTTCACTTGCAGGATTCACGAGCGAAGCCACCACCTCATCATGAACTGGTGGTTCATTGAGCGATACCGCATACAGTTCACCCCTTTCCGAACTTAGCACCGGATGATTATCAGGATCAAGGCTACTCATCCCACGATTTGTCTCAAGGGGAATACGGGTCATAAGGCCACCATCTACATTTCGTACATTGATCGCATCAAATCGTTTATTCGAGACATCGGCCTCTGAGACCATGATTCCCAGCGCTACTTCCTCTTCCCCGGTTATCGGAGCCACTGACCGGAGATGTTGATTCCCACTTCCTTCACCTCTGCTCGAACAACGTGCGATTGTTTCATCAGTACCGAGGCAGCCTGCTGAAAGACTTAACCCACCAGCTATCCCGGTAAGAAGATCCCGTCTGGACAGCATACCCTACCAGTTTCCAAAGAAGACAATATAACTACTGGCTCTGTTAAAAACGATATATGAACATTCTGTGGCACGTTGGATACATCATTGTTGTAATCCTTGGGCTTGCCTACATTGTACTTCCGAAGCGAATTCACACGGTTGGATTTGAGTTCCTTCGGCATTCATCGCCCAGCCAATCTGAAGAGTCCAACACCCTGTCTGGCTTTATCGCGGATTAGGTGTACTATTTTTATTCATCGGCATAACAGGGGCCCTCTAAGTGGTGAATTTCCTGTTTGACTGATCTGTTGAATCCGCAGAAGGCGGCGGGATAGCGTCGCTCTGAAGATGGGAGCGAAGCGGAAGAGCCGAATGTGTCTAAACGGCTCTGTTGAAATCCTTAGGAACTGATAGGACCGGCGTGCGAGATACAGAGGGTGTGTGTAGCAAGTTCACCCCTTGTCTTTTCGGTCACTCCCAATGAGTCCTCCGTGCGAATGAACTCCTTACAAGAGCGGTGAACTCAACCCAACCGGCTCAATCACACTAAGAGGAGCTCGGGCCTGACGAAGCCGATCACGAGAATACCCGCCAGTACAGCGATCGCTGTGAGTCGCAGGGCACCAGAAGCCCGTCGTCGAGATTTTGGCAAGGACTCGGCAATGCCGGAGAGGGCCATCCCAGCACCAATAAATAGTGTGGCATAGTAGAGCGTCGCCCCTTTTAGAATGACGTAGTACGCTTGCTGCCCGGCTATCAGAAGTGCGCCACAGAGAAAAACCAGTCCAACCCCTCTAGAGGGCTCGCCGAACACGGTCTCATCGATAATGGAGGGCATCAAGCGTGTTGTCTCCGGCGACGTTCAAATATTGCTGGGTTTGCGTACCCGCCGCTGAGACGAGTATAGTGTGATCGTGAAACGGTGCTGATGGCGCTGACCGACTCGTGCTCTATATTCAGCACAGCTGCAAAAACATATCACCTGCTGAGGATTTCAACAGAGCCGTCTAAACTCCTCTTCCGCTTCGTTAAGCAAGCCGCGTCGCTGGCTCAAAAGCGCTGCGCCGCCAGTCCAACGGCGGTGAGTGATCCGACTGGCAACGGATTTCCCGGCTGGAAGCATGTCACGCTCCACTTTTTGCGGGTTCATATGGATGCGACGTACCGCGAGGTCGTCGATTGGGCGAGTGAGATGGATCGCGTTCGTGGTCTGTTACAGCTCGCTCGAACGGCATTTCCCGCACCCTCAACGCTGTACCGGTCGTTTGAGAGGGTGCCCATGTCAGTGTGGCGCGGCTTCCTTCATGAGTCAGCGACCATCTGCGATCCGGGCTCGCACGGTGCCATCGATGCCACATTCTTCGATCGGGAAACGGCATCGAGACACTACCAACACCGCTCTGATCGCCACATAAGCACGCTCAAAACGACGGCACTCGTCGATACAGACTTGTGTGCCATCCTCGATCTTCACTGCTCGGCACACTGGCCTCACGACACCCAGACTGGCCGTCGAGTCGCCCTTCGTAACACCGAGAAAATCGAAAGTCTCGCCGGCGACAAGGGCTATGACGACCAATCTCTCCGGGACGCCCTCCGATCAGAGGGCGTCCGGCCCCTGCTGCGTCATCGGTTGTTCGCTGCTTGTACGATCGCGCGCACAACGCACGGTTGGACAGCGAGCTATACGGCCAGCGCTGGATGGCCGAGACCGCCTTTTCGGCTATCAAGCGTCGGTTCGGCCCCGCTGTCCACCCTCGCGCGTGGTACCGCGAGTTCCGCGAGCTCGTGGTGACCGCCACAGTCTACAACCTCGAACAGGCACTCAAACAGTGATCCCCACGCCGTCATCGGATTCAACAAAGCAGAACAGAGAGGATTTCGAACAACCTCCGGGAGCGGTCTCTCCGCCATTCAATGAGACAGTATCCGAAACACCGACGTGGTGAACGCGAATCCTCGGAGGGTTCGTCGTTGTGCCTGTCGGTCAAGCAACCCGAAGATAACTCCGAGTCCGGCGACGCGTCAGCAACTCCCTGCTGGCACAAACAACAGATGGAATCAACGGCGTCGAGGATAGGAGTATCGGCGGTTTGGCACCGCCAGTCAGCCACCGAACACGACGACTGGGTTAGATGTGAACTCCCGTAAAGCGGCGGAGTCATGGTTGCGAACCTGAAACTCCCACCGCTCGGGATTCCTCAGCCTTCAGGCGGAGGAGGATGTCAATTCAATAGAGCTAAAATTCTTGAGACGGCCTGAATCAACGTCTGTCAACTAGATGGCGACAGAGAGTTGAGGACGTACATCTGCAACCACCAGTACACCTCGAAATCAGAAGTCGGGCCGGTGGCATGGTCTGTGCGCTTCACGTGGGACGACCGCAACTGGTCAGAGAGACCACACTCCATCAATAGGGCACACCCCAACCAAGAGCGTACTAACCGGAGTACAGGCGGCGGAAAACTTGCCTCGGTGGAACGGCATAGCCAATATCCTTCACCGGAAGACCTCCACGGTCTCAACTGTGGGAGGGCGTCAATCCGGCTATAGAGAGGATGAATTAGCCGTCTACCGGCCCAAACAACCGGTAGCACGAGCGTAGCGTTATTGTTCTATAAACTTCAACTCACAGAGAGAATGCCCGAGGTTTTCACGCAACGACACCCGACAATTGGCGTGGTGGGGCCAGCGTCGGTCGAAACGACGCTCCAAGACGCGCAGGATTCGCTTGACGTGGCTGTTTCAATAGCACCTGCCGGACGTGACGCTCCCGGCTCAGTCGAGGAGTTCGATTGCGTGGTTGCCGCGGTAACGCCTGAGTCGGGCAGCGTCGACCGGACAGACGCCGATACAGCCGCGTCACTGACCGAGGTCAGCAACTGGACGGTCCGGAACGCCGCCCGTGACTCCGCCCCACCGGTGGTGTACGTCGCCCCTACGGAGGCATCGATCGCCGAAGCGCTTGAGGCCGGTGTGACGGAGTATCTGCCGTGGGAACTGCTCGCGCAATCGCCGACGACAGTGCTCAAGCGGGCGGTTACCGCGACGGAGGAACGGCCGACCGCCGACTATCGGACCATCTACGACAACGTCTCTGAGCCACTGACGCTTCATGACCCCCGGACGGGAGAGTTGATCCACGCGAATCGGCGGCTCTGTGAGTTGCTGAAGTATGACCGAGCGGAGCTCATTTCGATGCAGGTTGGCGATTACACTGCGAGTATCGACGGGTACGATCAGGCCGCTGCTATGGAGATTATCACCTCCGCGACGGAGAGCGGAACCGTCGGTCCAATTGAATGGCCGCTTGAGACGGCCGACGGCGAACACGTCTGGGTCGAAGCGACGCTGACGACAGTCACGATAGACGATCAGGAACTGGTGTTGGCGACCGCCACGGACGTGACCGACCGTCGACGGCAGCGCCGTCAGTTCCGCGAGATCTCGACTCATATCGATGAGGTCGTTTATTTGGCACGTGCGGATCTCTCGGAGGTTCTCTTTATCAACGAGGCCTACGCGGATTTGTTCGACCAACCGGTCGAACGCCTGTATGACGACCCGATGGCCGTTCTCGACGCCGTTCATCCGGACGACCGCGAGGCGTACCACTCGGACCTCGTCGCCATGAGCGAACACATCCGCGGGGAGGAGTCGGGGCCGTACACGTTCAGTCACCGACTCCGCGTGGACGGTGAGACACGTTGGGTTGAGGTACGCGGCTATCCGAGCCGCGGTCCAGGCGGTGCCGTTGACCGGATCGTCGGGGTCATTCGAGACGTTACCGATGCGCGGCGCCGTGAGCGCGAGTACGAGCAGATATTCAACGGCGTTACCACTGCGATCGCAGTCCACGACCCCGACACGGGTGAAATGGTCGACGTGAACGACAGTTACGTCGAACTGTTCGGATACGACTACGACACGATTCTTCAACAAGGAATCAACGACCTCAGTGTTCCCGAAGAGGGGTACACTGATGAGCGCGCGAGACGGCTCATCACCGATGTCGGCGAAGACGAGGAGGATAAAACAGTCGAGTGGCGAATTGAGACTGCCGAGGGCGACCACCGTCTCATCGAAGCGAACCTCACAGTCGCGACTGTAGGCGGCCAGCGACGTGTCCTCTCGTTGATGCGCGATATTACAGAACAGAAACGTCGCGAGCGGGAGTACGAGCAGATCTTCAATGGAGTCAACGACGCTATCGCTATCTTCGACCCGCAGACAATCTCCTTTACCAGTGTCAACGATTCGTATCACGAGCTTGTAGGGTGCGACGATCTCGAGCGCATTCGCGAACTCGGTATCGAGGGTCTCAGCGCGACTGGGGACGGGTACACAGCGGAACGCGGCAAAGAACTAATTCAGACTGTCGCCGGTTCCGGTGAACCGAAGACCATCGAGTGGAAAGTCGCGCCGCCGGACGAGGAGCAATCATGGATCGAGGTCACGTTGGCGACGGCTGAGATCGGTGGTGAACAGCGAGTCCTGTCGATCCAGCGTGATATCACGGAGCGGAAGCGTCGCGAACGAGAGTTCGAACAGGTCTTCAACGGCGTGACGGACGTGATCGGGATCTACGACCCGCAGACTGCGGAGCTGCTCGACGTCAACGACACCATGTGTGAGCTCCTGGGATATGACCGCGACACGATCATCGATATGGACCCAGAAGAGGTGACGGCGACGGCACTCGGATTCGATGCGGACACGATCGGAGAGGTCGTCCGCGACGTGGCCAAATCCGGTGATCCGGCGAGAGACATCGAGTGGGCGCTGCGGACCGCCAGCGGCGAGGTAGTATGGCTTGAGGTCAACGCGACGTTAACAGAGATTGGCGGCGAGCAGCGTGTGGTCACTATCGCTCGTGACGTCACCGGACGGCGTGACCGCGAAGAGCGGGTACAAGTGTTGAACCGCGTGCTGAGGCACAACGTGCGGAACGATATGGATGCGGTCTTGGGATACACGGCTGCAATTGAGGAGACGGCGGAAGACGAGGTCGTCCGAGGATACGCCGAAAGCGTTCACGACATCGCGAACAGTCTCTTGGAACTGAGCGGTAAGGCGCGTGCCGCCAGTCAGATGCTTCAGGACAACGACCAACCGGAAAATCGCAGAGTCGGAACAGTACTGGAGTCTGTCGTCGCCGACCTCCGTGAGTCTCACGACGAAGCGACGATTCAACTGTACTCCGCGGAGGCTCCCGCACCAGCTGATACAGCTGTCTTTCGGCTGGTCTTAAGCGAGCTCGTCGAGAACGCCGTCGAACACGGTGGCGACTCCCCGGACGTCGAAATTGAGACGACGCCGTCTACGGCTAATGATGAGACGCGAATCACGGTGCGTGACGACGGACCCGGCATCCCTGACCGCGTGCTCACTCCGTTCCGAGCCGACGGTGAATCGCCGTTCCAGCACAATCACGGGATCGGCCTCTGGCTTGTCAACTGGGGTGTTCGGCAACTCGGTGGCGGTATCGAGTTCGAGCGGCCCACCGATGGCGGAACTGCCGTTCACCTTTCTTTGCCAAACGTGCTGCGCTGACGGCTGTGAATGAAGCAGCACGCCCGGTTCCGAACAGGCTCGTTCTGCTTTGTTGAAATTCTCAGCAGGTGACACGTTCCACTACGATCACAGTTAGTACAACCTACGATGTCACCACCCTTTTTTCACTCTCTCGCAGTTGGGTGAATGCTTCTGCTAGGGTCGCAAGGATGAGTAGCGAAAACGGGAGTCCGACAATACCTGACAGCAGGATTCCTATTGCTTGCCCGGCAATGGCACCGACCACTAACGATGTAATCGCTGTTAACACACCTGAGATGAGCCCAATCCCAGCGACAACTACTAATAATAATCCAAACAGTCGCAGCCAATGGCCGCGCGTTAGCTGCCAGCTATCTCGAAACCCGGCGATGAAGTTCTTGTCCTCTACCGCAACATACACGATCATGAAGATGAACGCGACGTACGCGATGATCCCGGGAATAACAAAGAGCACTGATCCGACGAACATGAGAACCCCGTATATGAGCCCACCAACGAGTGAGTTTAGCAGGACCGGCACAATATTTCGCGTGTAGTACTCTGACGGAATTGTCCGTGTATGACCGCCGACAAACGTTCGAATCGTGACAACCGTGAGCCATTGAAGCCCGAGCAACATGAGGATAGCTGCGCTCACGGAAACGGCAAGCGGGGCGTCGATTGACGGGAGAGCTACGTTCTCTGTCGGCGTACCTGACTGCTCAAGCCCCGTGACGACAGCGCTATAAAACGGGATCTGCCACGCAGCCCCGATAATCAAATATGCGACCATCAACAGCAAGCCGTTACGATTCGCGACACGACTGATTCCGCCAGCAAGCGATGAACCAATGTTGAGTGTCACGCTAGATACATCTCGTGTCGACCTGATACATTGTACTGACGCGTTTCACTCTCTGAAACTCGGCGTTTCACGGAGGTGTGTTGGAACTTTATCACTACATCAAATAGACTCACATGGAAATATCAGAAGCACAAGCAATCCGCGGGCCACACGGAGGGAAGCCCCCTGACACGGCACCGCCATTCTCAGCATCAGCTCAATATAAAACCATGAGTTGACGGCTACGTGAACGAGTCAGTTGCCATGACTACTGGTGATCTCGAAGCGTGCCCCTAGTGTCTGATCTGATTAGCTAAGTAGCCACCCAGCGGTTTGCGGGTACGTGCTTCTGAGCCTGAGACGCGAGTAGCCGATTTATCATCGGCGTATGCCATGGGCCCCGTATGAGCAGTCCTGATTGGGCGGGGCAAAGACTGTCGAGACGCAGTCTGCTTGGTTCGTGTATTGCTGCCGGAACTGCCGCTCTCGCAGGATGTACGTCCGGATCTCTCGAGGCTGAAACCACGGTCACCAGAGAGTATGACGGAACCGACGTCTCAGAAATCAACGTCCAAGGCGTAAACGGTGACATTACGATTCGTGATGCGCAGCGTGAGACGATCCAGCTCGACGGCAAAAAACGGGCAGCAAGCGAGGAAGATCTTGACCGCATCACGCTACAAGCCGACCAATCCGACGGCCGCCTGTCGCTCACTGTTGACACGGAAGGTAGCAGCTTCCTTCCCTTCGGTTCGTCCCCACTACAGATGAATCTGACACTGACCGTTCCTGAAGGATTACACCTTACTGCTGAGGCGACGAACGGTGATGTCGATATAGAAACTAGCGAAGCTGAGAGCGTCACCGCCGATACGACAAACGGCGATATCACACTTTTAGCATCTGCGCCTGTTGAAATCCGAACCGACACGACAAACGGTGATATCTCAATTACCCTGCCAGCAACTGCGGAGCCAGCAATATCGTTTGACACAACCAATGGCGACACCATAATCAACAGATTCCAAGCGGATTCAACTGAGTCTGGGGCAGCGGTCGACCGGATGGTTGGAAACGGTACGCACCGTGTTACAGCAACTAGTATGAACGGTGATATTACTATCCGCGGTAGGGAGGTAAACTGATGATCAGATGGTTCCAATCAAAGGACTTCGCAGTTCAGCTCATGATCCTCGCAGCAGTCTTTGACCCGCTAGGATTTGCTAGCGGGTATTTGATAGCGCCCTCGTTTGAGATCGCTCCGCTCTATGGCGGAATCGCCGGCCTAATCGCCGGGAGTTTCGTACTGTCTCTTCATGTGCTGTACACATCCATGACTCGATAAATAACCTCTCTAAAGGGCTGAACTGCCCGTGGGGAACTTGTGAAGCGCTGAGGTCCACGCGTTCAAATCCGTGTTGTTTCCTAAAGGCACTCTATCAAACCATTTCACCGCCAGAGACACTCCGAACGGGTTTAATCTAAAACCACATCGATAGCAATACGCCTTCCAACGATGAATCGACACATGCGTTCGTCATCCGACTCCGTTACGCGACGGCGAGCCCTCGCAATCGGTGCTAGTGCCGCCGTAGCGTCCACCGCCGGCTGCTCGACAGTACTTAATGCGATCGGCAACCGAGTCTTCAAAGAGGTCAACCTCCTCAACCAGCTGAATCAGGAGGTCAGCGGGTCGATCGAAGTCGTAGACCCCGATGGAGAGACGGTCCTCGATACACCGTTCGACGTTCCCTCTACCGAGTCAGACGGTGAGAGTAATATCGTCGCCTACGCCGACGTATGGACCACCACCGGCGAGTATCAAGTTGACTTGGAGCTCGCGGATACCGTGATAGCAGGGACTTCACAGCTGAATCAGCGATTTTCGATTACTAATACTGAAGAGGAAATCGTCGCCATCTCTATCGGCTCGAGCGACCAAAGTGAACCGATCGCGCTTCGAGTCGGAGAGTCGTTCTCGGATCTCGGTCAGACAAACGAGACCAGCTAACCGGGGGAAAACAGTTTCGCGAGTATGCATTCGACAGCGGGTTCCTAGTCCGTGTCAGCAACAAACAACACAAAGCGCCCGGCTGCGTGTACCAACACTGTTATCGGGAGTCCGATAGCGGCTGCTAGCACGGTAACTGAGAGTATTGTTGGAACGTTACCCACTGAAACCGCTAGTCCGAGCATTGTGAGGAGTCCGCCGACGAACGTTCCCGCCGCGACCGTCTCTATCGTTCGGATGCTATCATATGCTAACGTCTGCGTACTGCGGTCTCCGACGAACGGGATCCCCCGACGATCTACCTCTAAGTATGCGTAACTGAGTAGTACGACTGCCAAACCGAGTAGCAAGACAGTACAGAGGAGAACGATGGCGGTTCCGCCAGCGAGTATCGACCCTTCTCCGCCGATCGCTGCTAATGACCCGAAGGCCAAAAGCGGGACAGCAAGTGCTGCGAGCGCCATCACCACTACGGAAATCCCGGCCCAGACGTAGAGCCCGTTCCGTGAAAGCCACGTGTACGCCCGATCCGAGTAAGTGTCAGAGTGTGACGTAGCTCGGTCAACCTTGGAGCTAGGCCCGCCCGTTGAGGCGTCGTCTGTCATACCGGCTGATCGGTCGTCTCCCGTATACTTCCTGTTCCGTGTCTCGGGCGGAGAAACACAGGTGAACTACCCCTGCCTACTCACCGCCTTCGGCGGCTCCTTGAGGCAGGGGCTTCCTGTTTCTACGACGCGCTTTGTAGACACAACCGCGGTGTCCGCAGGGAGCGCAGTCTCCACAGGCGTTCCTTTGGAGTGGCCCACTCCTAGTTTGGTGAGTCCGCGAGAAAGAATGTTCCACGCTGCGTTTGCGTCTCTGTCCGCCTTGAAACCACAGGCAGGACAGGAGTGTTCACGCACCGACAGCGGCTTGTCGGTTTCGACACCACACTGAGCGCACTCTTTGGAGGTTCCTTCGGGTTCAACTTCCACGAAGTGCGTGCCTTCACGCTCACACTTCGTTTCGAGCATATCGGTGAAGATATTCCACGCCGCTGACGCCGTATTGCGGCTGTTTCGCGGTGATTCGAGCATCCCTTTGACATCGAGGTCTTCGACGGCCACCAGTTCGTACTCCCGAGCGTAGTAGTTCGAGAGTTTGTGTAGGAAATCACGCCGTTTGCGCTTGATTTTCTGGTGACACGCAGCGACACGCTGACGTTGGTTCTTCCAGTTGTTCGACTCGTACTCTTTGCGTGAGAGGTTCCGTTGCTCCCGTTCGAGTCTGTCGCGTTCTTCCGAGAGGTCGAGCGATTCGACTGCCGTTCCGTCAGTGTCGTGGGCATACTTCAGGATGCCCACGTCGACCCCGACCATCTCGTCAGTGCCAACATCCTCCAACGGTGGCTTGGCCGGCGGGTCTGTGTCCATCTCGATACCGAAGATAGCGAACCACTCGCCGGTTTTCTCCTGTTTGAGCGTGACTTCCTTGATCGTGGCTTCGTCAGGCAGCGATCGGTGGTGTTCGATGGGGATATCCGCGAGTTTCGACAGAGACAACACGGTCTGACCACCCTTCTTGTCGAGTTCGAAGCCAGACTGGTTGTAGGTGAAACTGCGAAACTCCCGAGGCGACTTCCACCGAAGTTCACCGACGGTGTAGCCCTGTTCTTTGAGCTTCCCGAGAGCGGTGATATTCTTGGCAATCCGCATGACTGTGGGCTGAAGTACTTTCGAATACACGTCGGTGAGTGCATCCCACCAGTCTTTGAGGTCGGGAAGTTCGTCACGAATCTTCCGCACACGCTGTTTAACGGTGCCCTCGTGTTCGGGGGTCTGGTTGAACCGGTACAGGGCGTGGTTGTAGAGTTGTCGACAGGTATCGCGGTGGTAGTCCAACGTTTCTCGCTGCCGCTCGGTTGGCTTGAGGCGATACCTGTAGTTGTAGTTCATTCCACGCACTTCGAGAGAGGCGTGACAGACGTATCAACCCTGGCCGTCCGGAGTGAAAGTAGTCGCCCCGTGGGCCTGTGCCCCGGCAACAAGCACGTGTCTGAGAGACGATGACGGCGGTGTATCCTCTCCCTACTGCGCTGCTTGTCCGCTTGGGCGGACTGCGCTGCTCGTTGAGGAAGGGGGATTACCGCCTGTATTCAGCTAAAATCAGTGTCTCTGTGAAGCTTCCAACGGTATTGTCGCCGTGGTCACTGTGTCAGTCCTGTATCGCTCGCGTCGTAGCGACGAATGCGACAGTTTTCGTCGAGATCGAACTCGACTGACCCGTCAGCGAGACGGACTACAACCTGTGCGGCGGTCGGCACCGCGTCACCGGTACGCACGTTGCTTACCTCCGTAAGACTGTGCGGTCCGATCTGCGCATCACGCGGACGCAGGCCGTGTGTCGCGTACAGTGCCTCAACGGCGTGATGCCCCAGGACCGTCTGTGCGATCGGGATCGGATACGACAGCCAGCAGGTGTCACATGCCGCGGTGGCATACGGTACGTCTTGGTGGAGATACGTCTCTGGAACGGAGTCACGGGGGAGCGACAACCCCGCTGATCCCCAACAGTGCGGGCAAACCCCGTTACGCAAGAGCCGGATATCACACGCGTGGTTTCGGAGCGTGACATCGATAACTGCGTCGAGTGACCGGTTTTCAGTTGCTCGCGGCGGCGTCGGGTACGCCACAGCGGCGCCGTGGTCCGGACAGCCGATATATAGGTAGTGCTCTCGGTACGCGGCGACGAGATTCCGATCGCAGTGGGGACACCCATACTCCGTCTCCTGCTCTTCGATTTCGTACCGTTTGTCGCCATTTTGTGTCTTATAACTCCCCGCCCGAATTGCGGCGACGATTTCCAAGGCGGCTATTCGGGGACGGTACCGCCCGTCCACCTTCTGAATGAAGCCGTCTTGAAGCTCAGACAGGTGGTAACTGAATCGGCTTGTGTCCTCGACGCCCACTTGCTCTCGTAACTCGGAGAACGTTGGCCACCCGGACGACCACGCTTCGTCGTACCGACCTGCGAGAGTTAGCAGGATTCGGACCCGAGTCTCGTCGGTCAACGCTGCATACGCCGACTCACTTGCCTCACGCTCACCCGTCATTGGTGTATGATAGTGCTGTTGTTTCCGGTCGGGTATTTGATTTGTTACTGAACCAACTTAATGGTCGTCCAGATAACACTTACCACCCAGTCACCCGTTCCGTCATCTATGGTCGATTTGCCCTCCACGCTAGAAGCGACCGTTCCGAATCAACTTAATGATGAGACTGGTGTCGCCAGTGCGGTGGCGTTTCTCGCCTTCACGATACCGATCACTGTCGTGTTGAACTTGGCTGCCTCACTCGCCGCTGTCTCAGCCGTCGGTTCCGATGCCGGAGCGACGCTCATATTTATCGCTGGAAGCATCGCGACCGAACTTTCATTCCTGCTCGTTGGTATCGGGTACGTTTCATTTCGCTCGTCGTTCCAAGTCCCGATTCACGTTCCAGACCGAGACGGCGTTCCTGCTCTTGTCGGCGGACTGGGGCTGAGTTTCGCGACCGCGTTCCTCTCGCTTGTAAGCACTGACGCGGTTCTTCCGAGCGTCGAACTCTCTCCTGGATTCATGCAGTACACAAATCTCGCAGCACCGACGGGTGTCGGCCTCGTCATCGCGGCAGTCCTGTCGCTTGCGTTGATCGGTCCTGTCGAGGAGTTCTTTTTCCGGGGCGTCATCCAGCAGCGACTCCGTGCGTCGTTCTCGGCTAGAACCGCGATCGGTACGGCCAGCCTCGTGTTTGCGCTGTTTCACGTCTACCCGGTCCTCCTTCTGTCGCCGCCGATTGCCGCAGTTGCCCATATGACGCTTTATTACTCCGTGATGGGAGGGATATTCGGGTGGGTGTTCGAACGGACCAGTACCTTCGTCGCCCCTGCGCTCGTTCACGGTGTTTTTAATGCCGTGATCTTTGTCGCGCCCCTACTCACCTAAGATCCAGTGGATTCGCGTTTCGGGGATTGAAACACTGCTCTGGGATTAACATTCGAAAGGGTACACCGTTGAGGTAGCCGCCGGTCGGAGGCGGTATTCAAATAAGTATCCGACTGATGAGCATATCCCATCGCCGTGGCATAGTCTGGTGGGATCACCCATCATTTCTCGCGCTCTCCACTGGCTTCTGGGGCGGTTTTTGACCGATCTGCGCCAGCGATGTGGCCGGGCATTTGGCGTCGTGTTCCGTCTCCTCGATACCCGTTCAGCTACCTCTTGCGACACTGCGTTTCGAACCGTGGATTTCCCCACTATTTTGAGGGTCGGTCATCTGGGATAATGTATGTCTGATACGGCCCTCCAGGACATATCGGAAGACGGCTCAACGGATTCCTCAGAGCTGGATCTCGACTGGCTCACGCTTGAAGACGGCGAGTCTATCCAGTGGTCGAGTACCCCGCACAAGTACAGCGTCCTTCCTGCGTTTATCATCGGGATTCCGCTGTCACTCGTCCTTATTGGCATCCCAATCGTTGCTGCGTCCTATCTTCAGTACACCAATACGAACTACGTGGTCACCAATCGCGGCCTCTACAGCAAACGTGGGGTACTCTCACGTGACGTCCAACAGATTGGGTTCGACAAAGTCCAAAACATCTCGTACTCACAGTCGGCGCTCGGCTCGTACTTTGGATACGGCTCCGTTGACGTCAGTACAGCGGGCGGATCTGGGATCGAACTTCAGTTTCGGAGTATCCCTGCCCCGGCAGCAGTTCAGGAACTGATCGCCAGAGAAATTGACAGCCGACAGCAGACCGAGTCCGACTCGACGAAAGAGGATGTTCTTGATTCGATTCTTATGGAACTGCGCGTCATTCGGCAGGCGGTCGCCGACGACCAGAGCGGGTCCCAGGCCGATTCGACTGCCCCGTCTACTGACGAGGCAATCCATACTGACACAAGTAACACAGATGAGTGACAGCTGGTGGTATCAACACGACGATGAACGCGTTGTCTGGAAGGGTCGCCCGCGTCTCTCAGCGGCTCTTCCAGACATAATCGTCGGAAGCGCCATCTCTGTGTTTGCCCTTGTCGGCGCTGTTAGCGTCGACTTCTGGTTGTTCGCGGGGGTGCCCATCGGCGTTGCGGTTCTCAGTTGGGGGCTACTCAGGGTACGACGGACGCAGTATCTCTTGACGACCCGAGCAGTATGGGCAAAGCGGGGCGTCCTCGGACGAACCGTTCGTCGTGTCCATGTCGATAAAATCCAGAACACTTCGTTTTCTCAGTCCGTCACAGGCTCGTTTTTCGGTTATGGGAAAGTGTCCGTTGAGGTCGCCGGAGGACGCGATCTGGAGTTTCGGCGGGTTGATAACCCGAAGAACGTCCAGACAACGCTCGCGGAGTACATGGGGAGTGAAGAGTACGCAATCCCCGGGTCTCGAGAGCAGTGGGAATCTGTCCTCAGTCTTGTCCGTGAAATCCGCGCAACGGTGGCACCCACCAGAGATGCTAGCGAGCCTGTAAGCCGAGAGTAAAAGAACTCATACTGGGTTTTAAATTGTCCGCCGCCAGTCTGGGGGGCTGTCAGTTACTGTGAGTCGTCAGCGCCACCAGCGTCGGCGAGAGATTACGTGGTGACCGGGAGATCAGTTTGCGGTAGGACAACCCGTATATAGATGATCAAGTAGGAGACTGTCGCGAGAAGATACACACTGACTGTCGGCAGTGGCGGCCAGTCCAAAATAAAAATCGCGAACGCTACCCAGAATCCGGCTAATAGAATCCCACACAGTGAGACGACATGTAACCCTTCTTGTGACTGAACTTGGAGGTCGCTCCCCGTCATCAACCGGACGCTGATCATCGCCACAGTAAGTGTCGCCCAGGTCAAGACCGGGAGCCCGAACACTGTCCATATGGTGACCGGTAACTGTGGAGACTCACTGAGCAATATTGGCCACCCGACTATCCCGAGTGCCGCCCAGCCAATGCTCCGCAAGAGCTCTTCTCGGAAGATTGAACGGACGCGTGGGTGGTCAAGGAATTCGCGGAGGGGATGCGTCGGAGTAGTCTCGTCAGCTGTCAGCGCTTGTTTTCCTTCCGGCGACAGCGGCCACTCCGACTCAGGATGGTTGAGATAGTACAAGGTCAGTGAATCAGCGAACGACTCCGTCGTGACGACCCCGTGTTCCTCGAGTTCCGTTAACCGGTTCCGGACAGTCACCTTTGAGACGTCTGGCTTGATCTGCTGTTGAATTTGCTGGAGCGAGAAGAACGGCCGATCTGCTCGATACATCGTTTCGACGACGTGGCGGCGGGTGAGTTTGGTGTTTACCCGCTTGTCCTGGGGCAGCTTTTCTGCGATCCAAGGTGGGAGGGCCATGTGTTATCGGTCGGTCACGCGCAATATCTTAGCGAGTCAAATTGTATGTTTTGCTCTGGCGGGGCCACAGAGCGGTGCGGTGCTGTTTCAGCAAGCGAGACCGCTTTGGAGACCGTGAGGCTGGCCAGAAGAGTCAGGTAGTCGCTGTCGAGCCTCTGCCCGTCGGGTGAACGTACCAGTACCAGAGGGAAGTCACGGCCGTGACCGCGACGTAACCGAGGGTGATCCACCGAGCGGGGTATCCACTTCTTATGACGAGATACACCGCGGCGACACCCCCGAGCATGATCCCGAGGGCAAGGCTTACGGATATTCCGCCTGTCGTCTGGACGCGAAGATCCGACTCGGTCACGGTCCGGATTCCGATAGCACTTGCCGTCAGCACGGCCCAGGTGACCACGGGAAGTCCGAAGACCGTCAGGGGTGTCGTGTTGAGCCAACTAACTTCCATCGTCACTAGCGGCCAGCCGACGAGTCCGACTCCGAACCAGACGATACTTCGTAGCAGTTCCGTACGTACGATTTCGCGTATTTGTGGCGTCATGTCCACGCACCCACATAGCATAGCAACCGGTAAAGCAGCGCCGAGAATTTTGCGTTCACAGAGGTGGGCTTTCCGGGCACGAAAGAGGGTTTGTACCCGGAAAGCAGAGGTATCGCGTCACGGGCTGCGCGCCAGGCGGTCACCAGCCAGTCGTATTAAGCTAGGCGTGAATTGTGGGAGACAGCGAAGGCTCGCAGCCAACCTTGAGCTGTCTCTAGCGCGACGTTGCTGAAACTATTTGTAGCCGAGAATTTTGTCATTCTATTTTTCAAAAAACACGTTCGATGGCATTCCGAAGTCCCTTGCGGGTACGAATAAAGACAGGGCTCGATCCCCGGGTGAACTCCGAGACAGACGAACACCCAACAAGTGAAATCGAGGGCATGCCTCCGGCGGGCAGTAGTAGCTTCCGGCGTGACTGAGTTGAGAGCATGATTGTGCGTTCATCTTGATTCGAGATGCTGGACTAACTCTTCAGACACCTCTTCCCGCTCGTGGTGGACCCAGTGTGATGTATCGGGAAACATCCGAAGTTGCCCATTCTCGCAGTAATTGAGGCTCTTTTCGGCCATTATAGGGCGGAGAGCGATGTCATCCTTCCCCCAGCAAATCAGCGTTGGGTGGGCAATTGTGTCGCGTGGAGGATTGTCTGACCGACGGAATCCCCGGTACCAGTTGATCCGTGGCTTGATGCCGGTATTTTGCCAAGCTTCCTTATAGCGCTCAATCGTTCCTGTATCAAATGTACCCTCATTTGACGTGATTTTGAGGGAATCAACCATGTTGGCCATGTCATTTCGGCCCAGAAGCCATTCGGGGAGTTTCGGAACCTGATAGAACCACACATACCAGCTCCGAAGGATCTGTTGGGGGCTCGACCGGAGGGTCTCTTGATACACTGTCGGGTGGGGAACATTCAAGATCCCGAGGTGATTGACCATCGATGGGTGCCGGAGGGCGACATTCCAAGCGACAAAGCCACCAAAATCGTGTCCGACTACGTGGGCTGACTCCCTACCTTCGCTGTAGATCAGTTCACAGACATCAGATGCGAGATTCGAGAGCCGGTACGCATCAACCCCATCGGGAGCTTCGCTCAGATTACAGCCCCGCTGATCAGGAATGACGACACGAAAACCTGCTTCGACCAGCGGAATAATCTGGTCACGCCAGCCGTACCAGAAATCGGGGTGCCCGTGAAGAAGGACGACGAGTGGAGCATCGGGATCGCCGGCCGCCACCACATGTAGCTGGACGTCGTTAACGCTGCGATAGGTCGATTCCAGGTCGTGATCGGCTGGTAGCGATACCTCAGTACTCGGGGGGGTTGTTGTGACTGACATCAGTGGAGGGTTGAAACGCCAACCGTGTTTTGAATATATCCCACGATCATCGAATTGTACTCTCGTGTGAGCGAGGATACGGTACGTAACCGAATACGATAATTGCCGCACCCATGAGGTCACTTTTGAATACAGAAAATGATCGGCTGGGTCTGGCACGGACCGACCTATTGTCCTCATAGACGCCCTAACTCACACTGCGTAGCAGTACCTCAGAATAGAACAGTGTTTAAGTTACTGAATGATTTCGTTAAATACACGTTCTTCGACTTTTCGAAGATGTTCACCGACCGTTCCTGGAGTGATTCCAACGACCTCACTGATGTCTTCAAGCGATGCTTGTCGAGGTTCCCTATAATACCCTAAATCAACCGCCGTCTCCAGAATTTCTTCTTGCCGAGACGTAATCATCCTGCTAAACGCTGATCCGTCGGCTTCGTAATCACCCGTTTCAAGGACATCAACTGACATATATTCTACATTCTCGACGTACTCGTACAATTTTCTGAATATCTCATCAGTCCCCAGATACGTTATCTTAAGCGAATCATCAGTGGTAAAGCGGATAGGTGTATCAACCACCAAAAATGATTCTCGCTGTAATTCCAGTGCCCGTCGTACCGGTTCTGTCGGTTCGAATTGACTCACAGCCATCCAACGGTCCGCTCCGGCAGTCAGATAACTGATCACATGAAATGACTCCTCCATAATCTGTCTGTACCGTTCTTGACTACCACTTGCCTCGGCAAACAACAGCACAGTGTCATCAGCGAGAAGCTCAACGTAGTGAATGGCTCGCCGATTAATAGAAGGGTCATCTGTTAGCTTCTCTCCGAGCGGATGAAACGCACCACCGTCACTTGGTTTAACTAACACTGTGAGATAGCGCATGTACCGAGATACAGTGTATTTGACTAAATTATCATGGATTCCGTATTTATACACCACCACTGGTGAGGCAGCGTTCCTACCAGACTGGGACGTGAACTGACACCCGCTAGACGATGCAACGGCAACAACGCTTGACCGCTGATCGACTCGCGGATGAGGCGGTCACGGCCCTCCCCGACGACGCCGTCGTCAGCCGTGAAGTACACGAGAACGCCCCCGCGGTCGTGATCCGTGCCGACCGGGTCCGCAGGGCCCTTTCAGTACTTCGCTCAGAAGTGGGGTTCGACCACTGTTCGTGTGTGACTGCCCAAGAGTACGAAGACCGCTTCGAGACAGTGTATCACCTCACCAGCTACGACAACCGGACGTGCGAGCTGTCCGTCGTCGTCCCGACAACGAAGGATAACCCGGTGTCTGAATCGGCCGCGCCGGTTTATCGGACGGCTGAGTGGCACGAACGGGAGGCCTACGACCTCGTCGGCATTACGTACGAAGGGCACATGAACCTGCGACGGATTCTCCTGCCGGAGACCTGGCAGGGCCACCCGCTGTCGATGAACTACGATCGGAGCCAGCCCCAGATTGTGTCGCTTTCCGAGCACGCCAATCCCATCAAAGAGGACAGTCGTCAGGGTGATACGATGTTTCTCAACATCGGACCACATCACCCCTCGACCCACGGCGTGCTCCATCTGGAGGCAGTCCTAGATGGTGAGCAAGTGATCGATGTGGAGCCGGATATCGGGTACATCCACCGGTGTGAGGAACAGATGTGTCAGCGGGGAACCTATCGTCATCAGATCATGCCATACCCCGACCGATGGGATTGGGGCGGAGCGGGATTACTCAACGAGTGGGCGTACGCCCGCGTCATCGAAGACCTAGCCGATATTGAAGTTCCGGAGTACGCACAGGTCGTCCGGACGATGAGCGCTGAGCTGTCGCGCATCCTCTCGCACTTGTTGTTCACTGCGATGTACGCGCTGGATGTTAGCGGCGAGTTCAATGCCACATTTATGTACGGTTTTCGAGATCGGGACCGCGTTCAGGATCTATTAGAGGACCTGACCGGCCAGCGGATGATGTTCAACTACTTCCGGGTCGGCGGCGTTGCCTGGGACGTTCCGGAGCCACGCGATGAGTTCTTCGAGAACGTACGCGCTTTCACCAACGATCTGCCACGGAAGCTCGAAGAGTACCACGACCTGTTGACGAGCAACGAGGTCTTCCAACTGCGTTGTGTTGACACCGGCAAGCTTCCAGCGAAGGTGGCAAAGCAGTACGGAGTCACTGGACCAGTCGCTCGCGGCTCCGGTATCGACTACGACCTCCGACGAGACGACCCGTACGGCTACTATGATCGTCTCAAGTGGGACATCGTCACCGAGGACGGCTGTGATAACTTTGCCCGCGTGCTTGTCCGGCTACGAGAGATGGAAGAGTCGGCAGCCATCGTCGAACAGTGCGTCGATCTCCTTACAGACTGGCCGGAAGCAGGTCGAACCTGTCAGGCCAACGTGCCGCGGACGTTGAAACCGTCCGGTGAGTGCTACAGGGCCGTTGAGGGTGCCAAGGGTGAACTCGGAATTTACATCCGCGCAGACGGCACTGAGACTCCCGCACGGTTCAAAATCCGGGGACCATCGTTCTCGAACCTGTCGGCACTTCCGGCGATGGCAGAGGGAGAGTATGTCGCCGATCTCGTCGCAACCCTCGGAAGTCTCGACACCATCATGGGGGAGGTGGATCGATGACGATGTCCGATTCTAGGGTGTGGGGAGACGACGCCAACCAAGAAGTGACCTGTATCGCCTGCGGTGCGACGCTCGACCGCGAGGACGCCCGAGAGTATTATAAACACGGCGACCGCTGGAGCCGCGAAGGCAAGGAGTTCGAGTACCTCTGTAAGCCCTGTGATCGTGAGTGTTGTCACCAGACCCGCGACGGACTCGAAGAGGCGCTCCTAGCGGCTGGAGCCGGACGAGTCGACCGCGAGACGTTCCTCAGACGGTTCTGTCAGTGACCCACGACTGAAGTCGTGGGCTTGTCAGTGGAGTTCGCATTGTACGGATATCGGGTGCCAGTCGTGACACCTCATGATCATGTTTCAATAACACAGCGACGTGTCACTCCCTATGGAGACCGAACGAACAGCAGACGAGGTCTTCAACCTCTTGGCCGACGAGATACGACTCGACATCCTCCGAACGGTCGCGTACGCACAACACGAGGAAAAACGGACGGGCATCGCTTCGCTGTCTTTTTCCAACATCTACGACCGCGTTGACGTCGACAGCACGTCGAAGCTATCGTACCACCTCGGAGAACTCACAGGGGTGTTCCTTCGAAAACATAACGACGGCTATGCGTTCACTCACGCCGGGGAACAGCTGGTCCGTTTCGTCCTCGCTGAGAACTACCGTCAGCCTTCTGAAATCAGCCCGATCGAGACGGACGGTGGCTGTCTGTTCTGCGGTGAGACGACGGTTCGGGCGGTGATTGAAGACCAGTATTTCATGGTGTACTGTACGGCCTGCGATCGAGGTGTAAACGCGTATCGGGTCAGGCCGGCCCAGGTCCGCGAGCGCACCGGAGAGGACCTGATCGACGCCGTAACCCGAGAGCAAGCCGGTGACCTGCTCAAGGCCCGTCGCGGCGTGTGCCCGGACTGCGGTGGCTGTATCGAAACTGGAGTACAGGACGCCGCGGACATCCCGTTCCCGGACGAACGGCCCGTCTCGTTCATCACTACGAGCGAATGTCGGGACTGTTTACGGTTCCTGAGCCTCCCGTTGCCCGTCGCCGCGGCGTACCATCCGGAGTCGATATCGTTTCACTGGGAGCACGGCGTCGACGTTCTGGGATCCGGCGTGTGGGAGTTCAACCGTTATCTTCACGACGGCCGGTGGACCTCCGAACGGGTTAGCACTAACTCCCACGAGTATCGCGTCGAGCTACGGCGTGACACCTCCACGCTCCGACTGTTCCTCGACGAGAGTACCACCGTCACACGCACTGAGCGCGTGCGACGCAGAGACCAGAGCAAACGCAATTCGTAATAGAATTACTACAAAAATTCCGTTTAGCGAAACGAGCCGTTTCTGACATCAATCGAGGATTTCGACTCGTATAGGTGTGTTCGCGCTATATCGCTCAAATTCGATTTTGAAACGGTTCCAATAATATATCAATACTTCGATAAATATTATGGGTGGGCCGCGCGACGATCCGAGTGTGGAACACGGTGTTCAACGAGATGACGTCAACAGAACACACGGAACGTGACCGACATCGAGAAGCGAAGCGGACTGACCGCGGCACGGTAGCGAACCGGCCGATGTCAGTCTCGGAGATCAAAGCGTCCTACGCCGAGTTCGCGGACGGGATGAGTCGGCTCGAATGGCTCGATCGGATCGTCATCGGACGCCGTCGCCGCCACCGATTCAGCGACGTGGACGGCAGAGTGTTAGATGTCGCCTGCGGCACCGGAACGAACTTTCGGTACCTGCCCGAGACGGTCGAACTCGTGGGGATCGATATCAGCCCGGAGATGCTGTCGAACGCCGAGGAACAGCTCGCCGATCTCGGGAGAGACGGGACGCTCTTGGAGATGGACGCACAGGATCTCGCATTTCCGGACGATAGCTTCGATGCGGTGATCTCGGCGCTATCGACGTGTACGTTTCCGGATCCGGTTGCCGCACTCCGGGAGATGGATCGAGTCTGTAAGCCGGCCGGGACGATCCGTCTCATAGAACACGGGCGGAGCGATGTGAGGCCGATCGCCCGGTTCCAAGAGTGGCGCGCCGATCCCCACTACGCGAAGAGCGGATGTCGCTGGACGCAAGAACCAAGCGAAATCGTCGATGAAGCGGGGCTCTCGATCGAGGAGACCGACACCGGATTGTTCGGTATGATAACTACCTTCGAGATCACGCCCGGAGGGGGTGACGACCGGTGATAGAGCCGTCTTCCGGCGCGTTTGAGTGGCTCGCAGTCGGTGTCCTCCTGACGTTCGCGGGGGCACTGATCAAGTTCCACGGGTGGACGTTTCTCCTCGCAGGGTACGACGAGACTGGAGAGATTCCGGACGACGTGGTACAGGATATTGCGGGGAACTCCGTTCTCCGTGTCGGCCTTGCCGTGTTCGCGATCGGTATTCTCGTCTCCGTGACGAACCCACCGTCGTATCTCGGTGTCTTGGTCGGCGCTGGAATCGTACTGGCCGTGCTGCGGATGATCTACCGATTGAACACGTGGTCGCCACGGACGGCCTGAGCGGATGCTGACGACCGCACCAGCGACCGGAGGCCGGGAGCTTTCCCTGCCGAGCGGTCACCGTTCCCGAACGACTTTCGCGGTTCGGCTACCGTGTGCCGATCATGACTGATCTCCTGATTCACGACGCGATCGTGGTTACGGTGGATCACGAAAACCGGATACTGGAGAATGGCTCCGTTCGAGTGACCGACGGAACCATCTTGTCGGTCGAACCGACTGAGCCCGCAGATCGCCGATCGACCGCGGAACACGTGATCGATGCGAGCGGCAAGGTCGTGATCCCTGGTCTCATCGACGCCCACCGTCACACCGATTTCACCCTTGTGCAAGGACTGTTCAGTGAACTCCCCGGTGACGAATTGCTCAAGGAAGCCTTCGCGTTGTATCACACGGCCGAATCGACTCTGGGGGACGATTTTTTCGAGGCCGCGTGGCGGCTCGCCTGCCTACGCCAACTCACACACGGCGTCACAACCGTCAACGCGATGGATTTCACGCCGGAACTCGGGGCGGAAGCGATCGGTGAGACTGGATTACGCGGCGTGATCGGACCGGAACTCGCTGACTTCCTCACCCCTGCGTCCGCAGCCGAACAGCTCGTAGACGCCCGACGGTTCATCGAAACCTATCACGATACTTTCGAGGGACGAGTCACGGCGAGTATCGCACCGGGGGGCGAAGCCGGCTGTTCACGGACGCTCTGGGAGGGTGTGGCCGAGCTACGGGCGGACTATCCCGGCTTGCGACTTCATACACATCTGTATGATTCCGCCGCGGCCGACACGATGGCTGCGGGAAGCGGCACCGATGACCCACTCGACTTACTCGACCGGTACGGCCTCCTTGATGAGCGAACATTACTCACCCATCTACTACACGCAAGCCGAGACGACGCACAGCGGATCGCCGATGCCGGCGCACACGTGCTTCACTGCCCAACCGTTTACAGTTACTTCCAAGCTGGAACACAAACTTGGTTCCCACTCCCCGCACTCCAAGAGTTCGGCGCGAACGTTGTCATCGGCCTGGATGATCCGTTCTGGTTCGATTCCTGGGATCTCATTCAGGAATCCAAACACGCCCGGTTATTGGCGAACTTCGAATACGGTGCTCAGCAATGGTTGTCGTACGATCTCCTCAAAATGCTCACCATTAATGCCGCACGCGCACTTGGCCTCGGCGGGAAGATCGGGAGTCTCGAACAGGGAAAACGCGCCGACCTCGTCGTCATCGACGTCAATACGCCGCGCCATCAGCCGTACAGCAACATTCCTTCAGTACTGATGAACACCGTAACTGCGGGAGACGTTGAGACGGTTGTCGTAGAAGGTGACATCCTGATGGAGGACCGGTCGATCAAATCTATGGATGTCGAGACCGTTCAAACAGCCGCAATCCGAGAGCGAAAACGTTTTCAGCGATGTACTGGCTGGGAAACGTCCCTCGCTGGCAGTACACCGCCGGACAGATCGATACTTCGACGCGTGTCTGGACGGCTCCTATTGAGAGCGATAAAACAGTATGGCCGCGGCGTTGTCAACCAATACCTGTGAAGATTAGGTCAGTAGCTGATGGATCGGGAACACAGACAGGTGAATCGCCTCGGGGTCAAGTACCAGGGCATTCTCCTTGTGTTCAGTAAAACCGCGGTATGACATCACTAAATTTATTTGAGTATCTCAGCCAATTTGATCTGGTGTAACGGGGACACCACATCAGAGGCACATTCTTGAGTATACTATCACTAGTGTTGTCGGGACCTGTATGTCCTAACTTGATACATTGAGAGTCACCGATATTCTCCACCATCGGTGCTATAGTCATAAAACGACCAGATATCCTACCTTGGTGACTCTGTATACTTAGACCAATGCTTCTCGTCAAGTCTGTATTATTAGCTCTTGGTTACAGGGGGAATCAACGCACAGATACTACAGAAGACGATGGTGTACGTATTTCAATATCCAATTCCTCGGAGACACAAGTTCCACGAGCAACTCGAAGTTAGCATCCACAAGGACTGGCGGGGAAGAGCCCTCGACAGGCTGTTGTCGGAAATAGACCACCAGATCCGACGACCTAGAGATCATCTAAAAGCCAGTTCCCGAAATCACGTTGCTTGTCGCCCGCTCGGTACGGATCTTTCAGCACTACCTGCGGCAACTCAGTACCGACAGCGTTGAGAGCCATGTACTTACAACAGACACTCTATCCGATCGGACTGGCCAGTACCAACATTGCAATAGGCTGGCTGCTTTATTACTTATCTGAGCCGGTCCTAGGAGGGCTTGTCGTCGTGGTTGGGGTCTTTGTCATCCTCACCTCAATAGGAAGTACTCTCAGTCGGTATAAACCCGTACTCAGTGATCAACACTGACTCCAGCAACGATGGCTTACTACTATTAGATCCGCTACCGGTTAGGTACATGAATGCCCTCCACAGCATCTGTTCAAAAGTCACGAGACAGAACTGTGATTGATCCTGATGGGTCTGTGTTCCACGCCCAGGGTACGCGCAGCGGGTCGCTTTGTCACCACATCCGTAGATGAGCTCAGCAGCGACAACTCACAATACGGGAGATAGTCGCCTCCCGGATCCCGAACTATCGGCCCTCCTTGTGGCGAATCTGGTTCCGGTTGTCGGGATTGTTGTTTTCAACCTGTCGGTTTTAGAACTGCTGACGTTATATTGGCTTGAGTTCGGTGTTGTCTGTTTTTGGGCGGTTGTTCGAGCGACGTTTGCCGGGCGGCCAATGGAACGGAACGGGGATCCAATCCTGTTGGGGGCGATTGCCACAAAACAGACCTCCATTTCAGTCCCGCTGATCGGTGCTAACGTCCGACTACTGACGATTCCGACACTTTTGTTCGTGGTACCGATCCTCATCGGACTGTGGCTGTTCGTCGGGGCATTAGTTGTCGGCCCCGTAGCAAGTGTGAATCCGGATGCCAACATCTCGTCGTGGCTTATTGCTGGTGCGTTTGGAATTTTCATCGCAGCAGGATGGCGAACAGCCACTACGTACTTTCGAGATGGTGATTACCAAGATCACAACGTCGCAACCGCTCTTCAGAGTGTTGTCACGGAAGGCGCAACAGTACTCCTCGCAAGCATCATCGCGCTGCTCACCGCAGCTCTGGTTGTCTCTAACGGCGGGGGTGGAGAGACCTCTCGTGCGGTTGAACGGGTTGCGACGGGACCACTTGTCGCAGTGGTAGTCTCAATTAGGCTCCTCACCGATCTCGCAGAATACTACTACGATGGCCGTCTCGGTGCGGGATTGTGGTCACTTGTCGGCCGTGGAGACGCATACAGTCCCCCGGAGCGTGAGACAATTGAGACAACGCTATCAGGCAATCCCACAGTTTTGCGGCCGTCGCTGTCGGGACGGCTGCTGCCTACGGCCTCACATTTCCGGACACACCCTGGACTATGGTTGCTGACACCACTCGCCTTTCTCGCCGCATCACTTGCTGTATTTGATGGTGCTACCCAAATAGCGGGTGGCATCATGCTTCTCGGGATCGGCGTCCCGCTTGGTCTCATCCATCTCGACTACTGGATCCGGTACGCTGGTGTTGAATACCGGCTAGATTCGGACACCATTGTTGCGACTGATACCCTGTTTCAAACCCCTCTTTGGCGGTACGAATCGCTAGCTGATCATGAGGTCCGAATCGAACGTGACGCCGTCGACAGGTGGTTGGACACCTCGACGGTACTCGTTGACCGCGGTGGCAGGCCGACCAAGCTACCACGACTCGAAGATACGACCCCAATCACGAACTCACTTGTCGACGCGAGTACCGCAGACAATGACGCTGGTGCGAATTGGAATGCGAATACACACGAGCCAGACACTATGGTGGAAGTTAGCATCGAATTGCTGCGGCTAGACGGTACAGCACCTCGTATCTCGCTTGCGTCGGTGGCTCTGTTCGGAGTCGTCTCACTGATTGCGTTGGTGATAGCTGCTCAGTTTGAAGGCGGCGTAGCAGCGGGCGTCTTCGTATTTTTGTTCACTGCGATTCCGCTCGTCGGGCTTATCATCTATCAGATCAAACAATAACTAACGCTGTTGACCCTCCAGTGTTAGACTGCGGCTCCACGAATTTGTGACACTAACTTCTACTGGTGAGGTGTCGGTGCTACATACTCTATTTGACAGATGAATGCTGGTGGACAGGGTGGAGGGCCGTCCTTCCAGCGGGGGGTGATCGATGGAACGTCGCGGGGGAGGTGGTGAGCCTCCCATCCGTCGGGGGGAGAGGTGAGCGATGGGAGAGGCTCAGCGACCGGATATTTGTTCAAGACCGCCTCCGGCCGGCGGCTACCTGTATATAATACTGGGAATAGTATCAAGCCCATAGCAGCGTTTCATCGGGAGAAACACGGCGCAGTTGGGCCTGAATCAGATTTTTTGAGTGTCAGGCCACGCTCTCAGTTGAGCCAGTGGCATCGTTATACTGGTAGCCACCGAACCCAAGAAGTGGGTAGAAGATGAACGAAATAAACGTGAGTCCGAGGCCGAACAGGATTCCCTTATTGAATTTGCCAGCGATATCGATACTAATCTTCAGCGTGGCGAAGAAATTGATCACCGGGACGAAGAACAGAGCAAACCAGTACCATGCGTTTCCGCTTACTTTGACCAAGACGTAGAGGTTTTATATCGGAATAATCTCAGCCCACCCCGGCTTACCAGCTTTCTCAAATACTTTCCAAAATCCGGCAAAAATCAAAACAGTGAGTCCTAGTGTAACGAACAATTCAATATTGGTACTACCTGCTCCTTGTATCGAAACGGATGAACTCAACGCTAATCGCATCACTCAACTGATTCTCCTATATCAATAAGAAATCCAAGTCAGCGTTTCAGGCACTGAACCACAACCGTTAGAATAGTTATATCCCGAAGTGCGATTCACGTGTGACAACAGTGTATCCCTGAACCGAGAGCACCTCGTCACGATACCGATTCGCGATCAGCTGTTGTGGGACACGTCGTAGTCCGAACCGCCGATTTGAGCTGTATGTTACGTCGATGGTTGTGTATTCCCTTGAGCTGTTAATCGTCGACGTATATGTTGCCCATGGTTGTCCATCAACCGTGACTTCTGACTCAATTAGGTAGCCACCACCTGCTGTCGAATCCGTTTTCGTGTGGACAGTCACGTCGGCCGATCGGAGTCCAAACAGGTACGAAACGGAATATATTGCTGTGTCACCCTCTATGGAGACCTTATCAGCCACACCCCATTGAAGTGCGAGAACAGGCGGTAGGGGCCCGGAAAATTCGTCAATAACAGTATCAAGGTCGTCACTAGTTCGAAGTCGGAACGTCCCGTTTGACTGAAAAATAGGAAGTCGTACTCCAATAATGAGGATAGCTGCGACGAGAACAGATGGTAGCAATGCTGTTAGGAGATATGTGCCGAGGAATACCGACACCGCGAGGACGACGACAAGCGCGTTGAGTGGACGTTCGCGTCTAAGATATTGCTGTGCGACATCAACCGCTTTTTGTGAGCGCTCAGAATCCGTGGAGGGTATCGTGGAAACCATTGATGACAGAAATTTACTTTTGCGTTTTGATACAATTTCTCAACATTAAAAGAAGTTAGCTCTGTTAAAATCCTTAGATTCTGATACAAACTCCACGCGAGATACAGGGGGTGAGTTTATCATACCGAACCCAGACTTCCAGAACACATATCTTCGTAGCTTCCGGCTAAGGAAGTAATGTCCGCGCTTCAGTCTGCCCTCCTCAATTGGAACCCGAGTCGGTTCATAACTGCCGTCATAGCTGGCGCTGCAGTCTTTCTTGCGTCCCAGGTTACTGATGGAGTTCTCTTGGAGTTTGGTGTGGCAGTTATCTTAGCAATGGTACTCCATATTCCATGGTGGTTGTACAACCGTCATACCACCCAGTCTGTAGATGGGTGACAGACTCGCGCCCTGTATTCGGCAGCCTGTTTGTATCAACTGCTGAGGATTTCAACAGAGCCGAGAGGTTGAAATGCTGAACACAGAAGTAAAAACAAGCAAATGGATGTACCAACCAGCACTATTGCTAACTGACGAACTAAGCAACGTCGTGGTGATTAATACACATGATAGATGACATTTTTGAGTTCATTATCGAACTACTGCTGGAGTTGGTCCCAAACGCGGTATGGAAGGTTCTGCTGAGTGTGGTCGGGATCGCAATGACGGCAGTCGGAGCGATAAAAATCACAGAGTCAACACGAATAGGGGCCGCATTAATCGCCGTCGGTACATTCCTATTTATAGGCTCTCTCCTCTCGTTGTACCGATCGAGCTAATTCTTTTTTATCACGACGCCGTCACGAGCACGAACGCGACGACACTGATGAGGAACACGATGAGTGTGAACACGAAGCCGGTCAGTTTCACTCGACGGCCATAGGCGTTGAGTTCTTCTCGGGAGTACATGATTGTAACGAGGCGAGACGGATGTCGGAACGGACTCGGTGGCCGTGGGTCTGGAATACGTTCACGCAGTCGTCTGTATTCGGTAAATGACCAAATGCCATAGAGTGTGAGCCCAAAGACAAATCCTAAAACCGATAGAAGCGCCGCAAGTAACGCGAATCCGACTGGATTAGTCACACTGACCTGTAGTGATGATCCCTCCGAATTCAACAGAAGTGCTACTATGGTTACGAGAGAAACAAAAAACACAGCTGGTGTAAACAGCATGAGACGCTTACTAACTCGAGACAGTGTATCCCGACTGAGCCCGAACACCGTGTTATATCGAGTTGGCTCGCGCTCACTCGTTTGACTAATCTCTGTATTTTGGCCAGGATTACGCGCCCCAATCGCATGAAGTGCTGTCAAGAGCGCCAGAAGACTCCCGAAACCAATGAATCTGAATGGAGCAAATATCGTTTGTCGCTTGAGAAACGCTCCACTAGGGTTGTCGGGGGTAACGTAGGCTGTAGCTGTCTCATTCGGTTCGTACGGCTCAATAATACGCTGAGCGTCGCTCTGGACGGTGTATATCGGCCTCGTTGAGCCTGGGAACACCTGTTTGCTCGTATATTCACGCCCCTGATATTCGTAGGTGTGCTCAACTGAGACGCGGTAGTAGAAGCGACGCCCATCAGATCTGCTGATATCGGTGCCAACAACAGTTGTTTCAACAGCGACAGCATCGTCAACAGCGTTCGATTGCTGGACGTAGTCATAACCTCCATACCCAGCGATACCAAGTCCGAGAATGAGCGCGAGAAGGATCAGCGGCGTAACCGTGACAGCCACCCCACGGAGAGTAAACTGCATTTCACCTGAATATTTTTAGGGGAACCAATAAGCCTGAACGGAGTGTTTCAACAGCAGCAACAGCAGTCAGTTGATCGCTATACCGCTGGACGAAGCCGACAAACTTAGAAATAAACTTACGAAACAACTATCCTCAGAGTCGGCTATACCACTCGACATATCCGTGTTTCCGGGCCAGTAACGGGTGTAATGAAATTATGGATGAATCACTTGAACAACCAGCGTGAGTGAGCGCAATGACACCAGTAACTGCCCAGCAGTTCAACGCTGTTCCATATAAAAATCCGAAAGCGAATCCCCTCCGCCAATGCTGCTCTCATTAGGACTCTCAGTTGCCGTTGATGTCGTTGCTGTAGGCCTGCTGGCGTGGGTAACGTGGCAAACTGCGAAGGATCGGTCCCCCCCAAATGCGGTCCCCTTTGCGCTAATAACCGCCAGTCTGTTGCTGTGGGCGCTCCTCTCGCTGATATCTGAATTTCCGAACGCGTGGGGGGTCGGATCGAATTTGGCTGCTATCGCGCAGGTTGTCCCGGTTGTGTTTCTTCCCGCAATATGGCTAGTCTATGTGCTTGGATATATCGGCCGAGAGACAGGCTTTACTCTTCTCCGAGGGGCGGTGTTTGTTCTCCTTACGCTCCCGCTGATTGGGGCAGCAGCCACGTTCGAGGGTGACCCAATGCGAGAGGAAATTCGTCGCTCACTCGCGTCGCTCGTCGGTACTGAATTATTCTTATTGTTCATAATTTACGTCTACGCAGCGTTTCTCTTCCTCAGGTACGGTTGGAACCACGGGCGTGTTTCAAGGACACAGGTTGGGATCCAGCTGGGAGCAATCTCAGCACCATACGTTATTGGGGGCTGGCTGGACGGGAGTTTGATCATCGATGGAGTCACTGGCGGGTTGTTAGTTTCGGGAGTGTTACTTGCCGTTGCGATTCAACGCTATCCGGTATTGACGGGGTTCCCGAAAGCAGATTATGTCGCCCGGTCACGCGTCGTCGAATCGCTTCAGGAGGCGGTTGTCGTTGTCGACTGGGAAGCAAATATCCTCGATGCCAACGTGACAGCTGAAAGCCTGTTTGGGTGGACGACACGAGACGTGATTGGGACACCACTCAACGCGGCCGTTGACGGGTTCGGCGGGGTAGATCTATCAGGAGGTACCACAGAGGTCGCCTCGCTTCAGACGACAAAGGGCCGACATCCGTTTCAGTACACGGTCTCCGACGTCGAACGCGACATGGGTGACAGCGACGAGGAGCCTGTGGCGCGGACAATTGTCTTTCGAGACGTGACCGATCAACGAACCCGGGAACAGCGGCTCTCAGTACTCAACCGAGTGCTTCGACACAACGCCCGGAACAAACTCGACGTGATCTTAGCGCATGCGGATCACGTAGAAGACGACACGCACCAGACAGCCATTCAAAATAGTGCCAGCGAGCTTGCCTCGGTCAGCCGGAAGGCACGAGAGGCTGAAGCGGTTATGACCGATAGCGTTAGCGCTCCGTCAACGGTCGACATTGCTGCTGTCGCCCACGAAGTCGCTGCGACGGCACGTGATGATTATCCGGATAGCAGCATCTCAGTCACCGCACCGGAGCGGCTGCAATTGACCTCCTATCGAACTGTTGTGCGCCGGCTCATGACTGAACTCGTTGAGAACGCTATCGTTCACTCAGATGACCCCGCACGAGTCGATATCGAGGTGGAACGAACAGCTGATGATATCCCGCAGCTCCGCATCGCGGACAATGGTCCCGGGATCCCAGACCGAGAGCGTGACTTATTGACCGAATCGAGCGAAACACAACTCGAGCACGGACTTGGAGTCGGACTTTGGTTCGTCAATTGGGCCGTAAGCCAACTGGGCGCTGAACTTGAGTTCCAGTCAACTGGTTCCACAGGCACTACTGTAGTCGTTCGTTTTTATCGGAACAAAGAGTCGATGCCGCAAGACTCAGACGGCAGTGATAATCGGTGAAGGCGTATTGACGCCATACTTCTAGAGGAATGTACTCTATTAAAACATTCGCCAAGTTGTATATTCTGACGCAGTTGGTGTCAGTACAATATCAGCAGAGGTCTTTCTTCGGCTAATTCAATTAACAATGATGCCCTCCACTAACACCAATATCCAGTCACTCCGGCAACCGATAGTACATGGTCTCCTCTGGTTCGTTGTTGTCTTGGTATACGAATATCTGATTACCGATGGCACACTATTTTCAGCACTTTTAGTGGCAATTATAAGTGCGATCTTCTATGGTGGGCTGATATACTTCTGGAATGTATACTGAACGAAAGTTCTACAGTATCAACGAACAAGTGTATGAGATTGAATAAACTGGGACAAAAAGTAAGCAACCCTCAATGACCAGCCGTTTCATCTACCTCTGACACGACCTACCCACACGCGGTGTTCCTCTGTGGCTCCGCCGGTCCCATTGGATAGTCTCAAAGGTGCGTTACTGTACATCCTCATTGGGATTGCTATCATCAGCTACGGGGGATACGATTACGTTCAACAGACAGAGGCAGTTCGAGAGTCAGTCGAGGTTGATGCGACTATCGCTGAACTCGACATCGAGACGGACAGCGGAACGTCATCAAATCCAGGTGCGAATTTCGATTCAGTGGTCGAGTTTGAGTACACCTATAATGGGAATGAATATACTGGAACAAAAATATATCCCGCAGATATTGAACAGAACTACGAAACGCAGTCAGGCGCCGAATCAGCTATTGAAGAGTACGAACAGGGGATACAGACAACCGCATATGTCTCTCCCGACCAGCCGGGAGATGCGTTTTTGAAAGATCAAACGTCAAACGCACCGATCATCGCGATTGTGCTCAGTGGAGTATTCACTCTCTTCGCAGCAGTTTCCGCCGTAAGGAAATTCTAACACGCTGAAACTGCGCTCGGGGTGATAAGTTGGGCGTGAGTCAGGTTAAATACGTTGCGCATCAGAATTATTTGGCCTGAGAATCGAATACTATGCCTCTGTTTCTGAGCTAGAGAGCGTGAATAACACCTATACAATTGCCGGATGCTGACTGAATTATGGACAGAAGCTCGAAGAGTCAGTTGTTGGTTTCTGGAGGAAGTCTTCTGCTAGTATTCCAACTAATTGTGTTTCAGCAGGCTTTCAATATTGTCGCAAATCCTGGAGTTTCAGGCACGCTGAGGAATGTTTTCAGTGGTGGATTGTTACTCATCGCTACGATCTGTATCGGTAGCGGAGCGTATCTTCGGTATTAGCGTATCTCAGTTATACAGGGTCTACACCAAGCGCCTGAGCGTCGATCGATTTTTGTGAAAGAGTAGCATACACACAGTTGCTGATGCCCTCCGCAGATTTACGGGGACAAACCTCCTTCGAGGGCCGGAGGGATGGGGGGGCATCAGCGTTTTCTACGCTGGTAGTATGCCTCTGGTCAAGAACATTTAGCCGTATGTATTTTGGCCGTGACCCATAATTGTCGACACGGTGATGCCCTCCATATTCGATCAACTGGACGATCATCCGGTCTCACTTGTGGCCGGATTTGTGACCGTCGCCGGAGTGTATGTACTCACTCCGGCAGTGTGGTACGTGGCACTGACCGCGGGGATGGTCGCGTCTGGCGTTCTTGAGTTCACGATTAAGGAGGTACCGCCCGATACCGACGAGTATGACCCGGAACAGTACCCGCTATGGGCAGCCGCGGCTTCGGGAGACGTTCCGAGCGACAGTCACGACACCGGCTCTGCGGATGATGCGCTGTCAACACTACAAGAGCGATATACCAGCGGAGAGCTCAGCGATGCGGAATTTGAAGACACAGTCGAACGACTCCTCGAGTCCGACAGAGATGACGCGCCATCGCATCTGGAAGAGGATTCGGTCTTGGAAGAGTCGGAAAAGTAACAACTCTGGTGACGATATAGAGCCAGTCATCTGTCCTTTAAAACGAGACTAACTCTCAACTCTCACTAGCTCTCCGCCACACACGCCAGCCGATCAAAAATAGCCTTCAACGACGCTAACCACTCCGTTTCCAGTTTCGATCTTGGCACACTCATTCGGATCGCTGCCGAGAAGACAGTCTGCGCGGTCACCCACACCGTTATCCAGTCGGACGTCTACTCGGTAGACTGCGCGTTCGAGACGAGTCTGGATGCTGACGGTGTCTTGTGGACCGACAGAGACGGTCCGGGTGAACGCGGTTTCGCCGTTGTCGTCGGTGATTGTGATGTGAACATTGTGGGTACTATCGTCGTAATTCCTGAGGCATAGACTCTCACCACTAACCCGACGTGTATCTGGGTTTCCTGAGTGGTCGGTTGTGCGATGCTCAGCGCGATAAGCCTGTTTTGCGGGCATGTATGGACGGTGGAAGTCCAGTCCGTAATAAGTTGAGTCACCGTTACGGAACGTGAAACACGGATTCTACTACTTCGCCGATCTGTGTCGACCCTGTCACTGACCCAGAAACATTGGACCCGGGTATATGCCACTTCAATACACTAGGGCAAACATTCGACTTGAGATAGAATCGTTCGGTAAGCAGTACTCGGGGGGCCTTTGGGGGGTTCGAGGGCTCTGTTGAAATCCTATTCTTCAGACATATTTTTGCGTGAGACAACCGGTTGATGAGAGCTGCGTATACACGCGGACTGATTAAGTGGAAGGCAGTTCAATCGTACTCTATGTCCCACACAAGCGGGGTAGCCCTGGTGGAAGAATGGCAAACAGGCGCGTTTCTTCTTGTCGGTAGCGTCGTTATCGGAGTCATTCTGGCCGGGATCGGTGGATCCGTCAGCGGACAGATCGCGGCGGTGGGTGGATTTATTCTCGGCCCAATAGTGGGATTTCTGGTATTGTCGTATCTTCTCTACGGGAAATAAACCTATACTGCTGAGCAAACCCGGGATTAGAAATGTCACTTAGAGAGGAGTTCAACAGAGCCAAAGCGCTCGATATTGTGGGGCTCACCCTCGCGTACGATCTCACCTTCGAATCAATACAGGCCGCTGTGCCGGGATTCGAGAGTAGCTTCGCGAACTTCGGAACGGGTGGATCCAACGCGCAAACGTTCCGGTATGAGGGAGGCCCGTGGCCGGCGTGGTTCTTCGCTCAGCGATTGGGTACGGTCGTCGTCGGGCTTGCTGTGACGCTGGTCGCGGCACTGCCGTTTAATTGGTTCCAAGCGACCGACGGGGTTGTGACAAAGGCACGTCAGCGTCTCCCCCTCGACGAGACTCCCCCTGAGACTGCGACACAGACAGCGTCCAATCCACAAACCTCAACAGACACGACTGATTCGGCTGTGTCCACTTCGGGCGTTGGTGATGATGTCACGATTCCTCCTGTTACCCGTCGTAATGCCGTCGGATTCCGACGCGTTCTCACAGTGGAACTCCGACGCCTTCTCCGCGGGCAACCGCGCTGGTGGTACCTCGGTGCCGGTCTGTTGGTGCTTGTGCCAACTGGAATCGCCCTCACTGGTGGTGGCACCGAAGGGGCTGCCCGGGGGCTGCTCTCGTTGGTTGCGGTCTGGCCGCTCTTCGTCTGGTCACAAATCGGTTCACAGACCGCTCGCCATGGGATCCGCCCTCAAGTTCTCACATCCGACTACCGGGTTGGTCAACTCGTCGCCGAGTGGATTGCCGGCTGTTTAATCACCGCTGTCGTCGGAGCCGGAACGTTTTTGACATCCTCCCCGCGC
>NZ_NHPG01000152.1:0-18958 GCF_002252965.1 Halorubrum sp. Ea1 | reverse complement strand
CCCCCCTTCGCCCCCGCCGGCCGCGGGCGGCGCCTCGACGTCGGCCGTCAGGACGACCACCGATTCGGCGTCGCTACGGTCCTCGACCCGCCCGTCGAGCGAGAGCCGGGGGCGTCCGGGTCCCGGGACCTCGACGACGTCGCCGTGCTCGTTTCCGGGGTCGTCGTTGGCGACGAAGCTGAACCGGTGGCGCCCCGGCGGCACCCGGGTCTCGAGGACCCAGTCGTCGCCGTCGCGCTCGGGCCGGTCGCGGGCGAGGAGGCGCTCGTTGTGCGCCCACATCAGCGAGACGCGGTCGACGGCGTCGTCGTCGACCGGGAGGTCCGCGGCCGCGACGCGGAGCTCGGTCTCTCGGCGCTCGTCCGGGAAGGCGCGCACGCGCTGGCGGTGCGTCCCGTCGGGCGCGTCGAGCGTCAGGACGTAGGTCCCCGGCGCGTCCGGCCGGAGGCGGAGGACCGGGGCGTCCGATCGGCTCGTCGCCCCGGAGACGAGGACCGGTGGTGTCCCCTCGGGTTCGTCTTCCGGTCGGTCACCCTCTCCGCGTCCGGTTCCCTCCTCGGACCCGCCGCCCTCCTCGGACCCGTCGCCCACCCCGGATTCGTCGCCCTTCCCGGATCCGCCGCCGCTCCCTATCGGTCCCTCGCCGACGGCGCTGTCGGCGGGCGCGTCGCGGACCGTCCACTCGTACGTACCGTCCGGATCCGGGGACCGAGGCGCCAGCTCGACCGATTCGCCGACGCTCGTCGTCCCCGGAGGCCCGGGTTCGTGCATGCCGGTACCCGGGCGCCTCCCGGCTTGAGGGTTTCCGTTTCTCGAACACATGAATAATAATTACACCAAAACTTCATACGCGGAGGGGGCGTTTACCCGCGTAATGCAACTCCGCGACGCGCTCGACGACTACAAGCGCAACACCGGACACGCCACCCGGTTTCCCGGCGAACGGCGGACCGTCACCGGACGGTTCACCGGCGGCGAGGGGCGGCTGGTCCACGTCGACGAGGACGGGGAGCTCCGCGATTTCGGCTACCCGCTGACGGGACGGACCGGGCTGGTCCGCTCGCGGATCGGTCTCGCGATCGGCGACGAGATCGTCTGGCTCGACGAGACGCCCACCGAACAGCGGTACGTCGGTGACGCGACCCTGATCGAGACCGTCCACGAGGCGGACGCCGCCACCGTGACCCGCCGCGACGTCACGATCGGGGACGCGCACCTCACGCGCGCGACGGTCGACGTCGGCGAGGACGGGCACGCGAACGTCGACCCTGACGCCCTCTCGCTCGTCGTCTACGCCCGGTTCGCTCCCGACGGCCGCGACGACCGCGTCGGCCAGCTCCGGTACGACGACGCGGTCGAGGTGTACCACGCCGACGAGCACGACTTCCTCGCGAGCGACACGGGGTTCCGCGACCTCCGCGGCCAGCTCCCCGCGACGTTCCCGGAGCTCCTCGAAGACGCGCCGACAGACCTCCCCCGCGACCGCGACGGCGACCGCTACGAGGAGGAGCGGCTCTCCGGCGAGGTGATCGCCGAGGCCCCCTTCGAGGGCGGCGTCGCCGCCGTCGCGTCGCTCCTGACCGACCGCGCGGAGACGACGCGAGAGGCGGCCCGCGCCCGGATCGACGAGCTGTTCGCCGACCTCGACTCGGCCGACGCCCTCGCCGCGGCCGCGGACGAGACGACGCCCTCCGTCCCCGCGTCGGCGCCGGCCCGCGAGTCGCTCGTCGCCGACCTCCGCGTGCTCTCGCTGCTCTCTGCCGACTCCGGGCTCCGGATCGCCGGTCCCGACTTCGACCCGTTCTACGCGACCTCCGGGGGCTACGGCTACACGTGGTTCCGCGACGACGCGGAGATCTCGACGTTCCTGCTCGGCGCCGACGACCGGCTCGGGCTCGGGCTCGACGACTGGCACGTCCGCTCGGCCGCGATGTACGTCGCCACCCAGCGCCCGGACGGCTCGTGGCCCCACCGCGTCTGGCCGCGGAACGGCTCCCTCGCGCCCGGGTGGGCGAACGCCCGGATCGAGGACGGCCCCGACGTCGACTACCAGGCCGACCAGACCGGCAGCGTGATCGCGTACCTCGCGCAGGCGCGAGAGAGCGGTGTGGCCGTCCCCGACCTCGACGCGACCCTCGTCGCCGCGCTCGCCGGCCTCGACGAGACGCTCGAGGACGACGGTCGACCCGTCGTCTGTCAGAACGCGTGGGAGGACAGCGCCGGGCGGTTCGCCCACACCGCGGCGACGTTCCTGGAGGCGTACAGCGAGTTGGCGCTCCACGGCGACGGGCTCGACGCCGACGCGCTCGGCGCCGACTCGGACGCCGCCGGTACCCCCGACGGCGACGCGGGGGCGTCCGGTGGCGACCTCGACCCCGCCGCCCTCCCCGACGACCTCGCCGGCCACGCCAGGGGGCAGGCGATTCGCGTGTACGAGGCGCTCGACGACCTCTGGGTCCCCGAGCGCGGCTGTTACGCGCTCCGCGAGACGCCCGAGGGGGCGATCGACGACCGGCTCGACTCCTCGACGCTGTCGCTGGCGAGCGCGCACCGGTCGTTCGACGCGCTCGGGGGGGCCGACGGCAGCGACGGGGCGGCCGGCGCCGTCGACGAGGAGCGGCTCGACCGGCTCGTCTCGCACGTTGAGACCGTCGTCGACGGGCTCGCGCACGAGAGCGACGAGATCGCCGGACTGATCCGGTACGAGGGCGACGCGTGGCGGCAGGCCGGCCAGCTCTCGGAGAAGGTGTGGACCGTCTCGACGGCGTGGGGCGCGAACGCCTGCGCGGAGCTCGCGGCCCTGCTCGAAGCGCACGAGGACCCGCGGGCCGACCGGATGGCCGAGCGCGCCCGCGATCTCCTCGCGCGCGTCTCGCCCGGCGGCTCGCTGTGCGAGTCGACCAGCTACCTCCCCGAGCAGTTCTTCGACGACGGGACGCCGGACAGCGCGACCCCGCTCGGCTGGCCGCACGCCATCCGACTGGCGACCGTCGCGCTGCTCGACGACCGCGACCTGCTGACGACCGACGCCGTCGCGGCCGACGACTGACCGGGGCGGTCGACGGCGCGAACCGATCGGGGGCGGTCGGCGGTGCAAGCCAGGAGCGCCGGCGAGACGACCCGGCCCGAACCGCGTCAGGGCCTCACGTCGCGTCCGCGAGCGCGGCACCGCCGATCTGCTGGACGACGTAGTAGACGATTATCGAGACGGTGACCAGCGGGTCGGCGAACGGCAGCGAAATCGGCAGCGCGATTCCGAGGTTCTGCAGGTTCGCGGTAAAAAAGGGGGAGATCGACCGGTCTCGCCCGATGCCGAACGCGCGTCGACAGCACGCCGTGAGCGCCGCACCGACGCCGACGAGGAGGCCGGCGCCGGTCCGGATCCTCTACCGCCACTCGTCGCGCGGCACGCAGTCCGCCTCTCGGACCGTGATCCACCTGGTCGTCCGCTCGTCGGGATCGCGGTCCCGTTCGAAGAACGTCACCTCCCCGTCTCCAGAGCCGTCGTCGGTCCGTCGGCAGACGAGCTCCGGGCGCTCGGCACGGACACGCGTCGATGACGTGGACATACGTCACGATTCGCTCGGCATCGCATAATAACTGTTGATTTCGATCACAACTATTGGAAATCACGACAGTTGTGAATGGTAATTATTCTGTTCCGAGTAAGAACGACGGCCGTTCGGCTACAACCGGACGGGAACGCCGCGCTCGTCGAGGTACTCCTTCGTCTCCTCGATGGAGTAGTCGCCGAAGTGGAAGATGGAGGCCGCGAGCCCCGCGTCGGCGTTCGCCTCGGTGAACACCTCGTACATGTCCTCTGGACCGCCGCAGCCGGAGGAGGCGATGACCGGGGTGGAGACGGCGTCGCAGACGGCCGTCATCAGCGGGATGTCGTAGCCGTCCTTCGTCCCGTCCATGTCGATGGAGTTGACGAACAGCTCGCCGGCGCCGCGCTCCTCGGCCTCTTTCGCCCACGAGACGGCGTCGATCCCGGTGCCCTCGCGGCCGCCCTTCTTCGTGCACTCGAACCACACCGTCTCGCCGTCGTCGTCCTCGTAGAAGTGCTCGCCGGCGTCGTCGCGTCGGCGGCGCGCGTCGACCGAGATGACGATACACTGACTGCCGAATGCCGCGGCGCCCTCCTCGATGAGCTCGGGGCGTTCGAGCGCGCCGGTCGTGATAGACACCTTGTCCGCGCCCGCGCGCAGCGTCTCCTTGATGTCCGCCTTCGTGCGGATCCCGCCGCCGACCGTGAGCGGGATGAAACACTCGTCGGCGACCGCGTTCACCACGTCGAGCATCGTCTCGCGGCCCTCCGCGCTCGCGGTGATGTCGAGGAAGACGAACTCGTCGGCGCCGGCGGCGTTGTACTTCTTCGCCAACTCGACCGGATCGCCGGTGTACTCCAAGTTCTCGAAGTTGACGCCCGTGTACACCGCCGCGTCCCCGTCGTCGTCGAGGTCGACGTCGATACAGGGGATGATCCGCTTCGTGAGTCCCATTCGTTACCGGCCGTAGACGACGGCGGAGGTTAAAAGGCGCGGGGACGGCGCGGATCGGCCGTCTGCCGTCCGCCGTCCGCCGCCCCTCCACCCGCCCGTCACTCCTCTCGCTCTCGCCGGTCGTACTTCGCCACGGCGCGGTCGGCGCGCTCCGAGATGCCGTTCGGGTTTCGGGCCGGGCTCCGGTCGCGGCCCCGGGCGACGAGCCCGTCCGAACCCCCGCTGGCGAGGCCGACGAGCACGTCGCGTCCGTTCGCGGCCCACCGGGAGGGCGTCGACTCGCCGCGGACCACGTCGGCGGCCGCGTCGACCGCGTCCGTCGCGGCGTGCGACCCGACCCGCGCCATCACCGTCGGCCGGACGCCGTAGTTTTTCAGGAGCCGGTACGCGAGCGCCCGGTACTTCCATCCCCACTCGTGGGCGCTGCGACCCCCGTCGGCCGCGGTCGGACTCGGCAGCTCCTTGGTCACGCCGAGCGCCTCGCGCCACGCGATCTCGTGGCCCATCCGGGCCAGCCGGTGGGCCGCGTCGCGCGCGCCGCCGGTCCGGAGGTACTCGTCGAAGCCGTCGATGTCCCGGAGCGTCTCCCGCCGGAAGGCGACGTTCCCGCCCGCGAAGTAGGTCACGTCGTGGCCCGCGATCGTCCGGCGCTCGGGCCCCACGGAGGGTTCGTCCGCGGCGTCGTCCCCGCTTCCGTCGCCGGTCTCCTCGTCGGCGCTAACCCGCTCTCCGTCGGCGCTAACCCGCTCTCCGTCGGCGCTAACCCGCTCTCCGTCGGCGCTAACCCGCTCTCCGTCGGCGCTAACCCGCTCTCCGTCGGCGCTAACCCGCTCTCCGTCGGCGCTAACCCGCTCTCCGTCGGCGCTAACCCGCTCTCCGTCGGCGCCGGCCTCTGGCCGTCGGGACGGCTCCGCCGGCGTCACCGGTCCCGTCACCGCGGCGGCGTCGGCGAGGCCGGCTCGGACGGCGCCGGGCCACTCCTCACCGATCCGGTTGTCGAAGTCGACCAGCGCCACCGCGTCGCCGGTCGCGACCTCGATCCCCGCGTTGCGCGCGACGTTGACGGTTCGGTCCGAGATCTCCACGAGCACGTCGACGTCGTCGCGGTCGCGCACCATCCCGGTCGTCCCGTCCGCGGAGGGGCCGTTGGCGACGATCACCTCCGCCTCGGGGGCGTGCGTCGCCAGCGCGTCGAGGCAGGCGCCCAGCCGGTCCCGCCCGTTGAGCGTCGGTACGACGACCGAGAGGTCCATACGGTCAGGTATCGGGACGAGGGATTAAAAAGAACTCCGTGCGAAGTCGACGGTCGACTCGCTCCGCCCGTCGCGCGGCGGCCTCAGACAGTCAGGTAGTAGACCTGCTTGCGCGCGTCCTTGAAGCTGTAGCGGGAGTCGACGAGCCCCTCCTCCTCCAAGCGGTTGAGCGCGTAGCGGACGGTCCGGTCGGGCAGAAGCGACTCCTCGGCAAGCCCGCCCTGCGAGAGCGGCGAGTCGCCCTCCAGTACCTTCGCGACGAGCTTGGCGCTAGGGGGTAGTTCGCGCAGGCGATCGCGGTACTCGCTCTCGGACAGGCGGTCTTGGTCGGCGGTCTCCGCTGGACTGGTACTCATGGTATATCTGAATCCTTTGCCTATTGGTAAAGGTTAGCTACATATTGGGGAATCCGATTGGGATAATATAATGTGTTAATATCACGTCTCAGGCGAGCGATTATCCTGATCGATCGGGGTATTTTCCCCGCTTCCCGCCGTACGCGTCTCCGTGATTCCCGAGTCTCACGTCGACATCTTCGAGCGCGAGTCGTACGCCCACCTCGCGACGGTGACTCCCGACGGATTCCCGCACGTCACGCCGGTGTGGGTCGACCACGAGGACCGCGAGTACGTCCTCGTGAACACGGCCCGCGGGCGGCGGAAGGAGCGGAACGTCAGGCGAAACCCGAAGGTCGGAGTCAGCGTGCTCGATCCGGACGACCCGTACCGCTACGTCTCGGTCCGCGGCGAGGCGGAGCTGACCGAGGAGGGAGCGAAAGAACACATCGACGAGCTCGCCCGGCGGTACTTCGACGTCGACGAGTACCCCCACCACGGTGAGGAGTCGGGGCCGCGGGTGATACTCAAGATCTCGGCCGACGCCGTCTCGACGAGCGGATAGCGGCCGATCGGAGCCGGCGAGCGCCGACCCCGCCGCGACCGGCGGATGCCGACGCCGTCCCCGACCGCATCCAGTACGGTTTTGTCGGTCGGGCGTGCAGTACTGACAACGTGAAGGGACAGGACTGGTACCAGGCCGACGAGGTCGCGGAGGAGTACGAGGACGTCCGGTTCTCTGGCGGCGGGGAGCTCATCGACCGACGCGAGAAGGAGGCCGTCCTCTCGGCGCTCGGGCCGATCGAGGATGGGCACCGCGTGCTGGAGGTCGCCTGCGGCACCGGTCGGTTCACGACGATGATCGCCGACCGGGGCGCCGACATCGTCGGGATAGACATCTCCCGGGAGATGCTCGAACAGGGCCGCGCGAAGGCGGTCGAGGGGGGACTGTCGGACACCGTGGAGTTCGTTCGCGGCGACGCCTCGCGGCTCCCGTTTCCGGACGACCACTTCGACACGGTGGTCGCGATGCGCTTCTTCCACCTGATGGACGACCCGGTTCCGTTCGCCCGCGAGCTACGCCGCGTCAGCGCCGATCAGGTGTTCTTCGACACGTTCAACCGTCGTAGCCTCCGGACGCTGTACACCTGGCTGCTCCCGATGGGCTCCCGGCTCTACTCCGAGCGACAGGTCGTCGATATGCTCCGCGCGGCGGGCCTCACGCTCGCCGGCGAGGAGCACGACTTCGTGCTGCCGTACGGCTTCTACCGCGAGCTTCCCGGCCCCGTCGCGAGGCCCTTCCGGGTCCTCGACGAGCTCGTCGGCAACACGATCCCGGGCGACTACGTGGCGTCCGTCTCCTACTGGGACGCCCGCGTCTCGGCTGACGGGGACGACTGAGTCGCCTCTCGGCACCGCCTCGCTTGAACGAGTCGCCCGTGCCCGCGGGCGCGAAACCGGACTGCGCGGCTCAGTACGTGTGGATGACTTCGCCGCACCGCAGGCACTCGATCGTGTCGCTCCGGAACAGCCGCTCCTTCTTCTCCGTCGGCCCGTTACACTCCGGACAGACGCCGAGGTTCCGCCCGTCCGCGACGCGGGCGGACAGATCGAGGAACCGATCCTCCAGCGTCTCGATCTGTTCGGACTGCGCTTCGACCACGGACTCGAGCTCCTCGATCGTCTCTTCCCGTTCCTCCAGCGCGGACGAGAGCTCCTCCACGCGGTCCTCGTACGTGTCGAGCGCCTCCACGTCGATGGCCGTCGTCTCCGCCTCCGTCTCGCGCTCCGTCGTTTCATCGGTCTCGTCCGTCGTTTCGGTCTCCGTCTCGGCCTCGTCGTTCGCCATACGGGTAGTACGGTCGCCAGACTGGTTTCATTTTGGGTCACTAGTAAGGTCCGTCCCGCCGGCGCCGGCGGACAACCCGCCGAGACCGCCGACGCTCGCGGCGCCGAATCCGGGAAACCCCGCCTGATCGGTGTTTCTTTCTAATTCAAAATAGTAATATATATTCTCGCTCAGACCCGGCCGGAGCGCGTACCTTACTATGCTGTGTCGAAGTTGATTGTTTTATGGGTGATACGTGTAGTTGCGTATGGATCCGACAGTACTTCAAGCAGGGTTCGACCTCCTCGGCGATGGTCGGCCCGAAACGCTGTGGCTGGGTATCGGGACGATATTTATGCTCCTCGGGACGTTCTACTTCATCGCGAAAGGCTGGGGAGTCACGAACAAAGAGGCGCGTGAGTACTACGCGATCACGATCCTCGTGCCGGGGATCGCGTCGGCGGCGTACCTGTCGATGTTCTTCGGTATCGGGTTGACCGAGGTCGAAGTCGTCGGCCGGGGGACGCTCGACATCTACTACGCGCGGTACGCTGACTGGCTGTTCACCACGCCGCTGCTGTTGCTCGACCTCGCGCTCCTCGCGAAGGTCGACCGCGTGACGATCGGGACGCTCATCGGCGTCGACGCGCTGATGATCGTCACCGGCCTCGTCGGTGCGCTCTCACAGACGATGCTTGCGCGGTACTCGTTCTGGCTCATCAGCACGATCGCGATGATCTTCGTGCTGTACTACCTCGCCACGAGCCTCCGCAGCGCGGCGAAGGCGCGCTCGGCTGAGGTGGAGAGCACGTTCAACACGTTGACCGTGTTGACGTTGGTCCTTTGGACCGCGTACCCGATCCTGTGGCTCGTCGGAACCGAAGGGGCCGGCATCGTGGGTCTCGGCGTCGAGACGCTCGGCTTCATGATCCTCGACGTGAGCGCGAAGGTCGGCTTCGGGCTCATCCTCCTGCGCAGTCGCGCCATCATGGGCGACACCGAAGCGCCGGAGCCGTCGGCCGGAGAGCCGTCTGCCGCCGATTAAGGCCGTATCGACCGGTAACTACCCGACTCGCTGTGAGTCTTTTTATCACTAATGTCAGACGACATCGATGAATCGGTTGCCGTATTGAACGTTCGATCAGTCGTCGGTATCGTCGTCTGCTTCGTCGTCGCCGCCGGCGCGTTGTTCGCGTTGCCGACGCTCCAGAACCAGGGGTTGGAGTTCTCCACGGCGTTCTGGCTGATCTCCGCGGTGGAGTTAGTCACGGCACTCGGGATCGCCTACTTCGTCCTCAACTTACACGAGGAACGGGCGTAACTCACCGCTGGAACGCGCCGTCCCGATCGGGAGCGTCCCCCACCGACGGCGTCGTTTCGGCCAACGCACGTTCGAAGTGATCCGCGTCGACGGTGAGATCCCCGTTTCTCCCGTCGTCGGTGATCGTGTCCTCGATGGCGAGCATCGCGGCCTCGCGGACCAGCGCGGCGAGGTCGCCGCCGCTGTACCCCGCCGTCCGCTCCGCCAGCGCGTCGAAGTCGACCATCTCGGCCGTCGGGGTGTCACGGGCGTGGATCCGGAGGATCTCCCGCCGCGCCGGCTCGTCGGGAAGCGGCGTCTCGACGGTCTTCTCGATCCGGCCGGGGCGCAACAGCGCCTCGTCTATCATGTCCGGCCGGTTCGTCGCCGCGACGACGACGACGTCCGTCAGCGGTTCCAGCCCGTCCAGTTCGGTCAACAGCTGGGACACCACGCGCTCGCCGGCGCCGGTGTCGTCGCTCCGTCGCTTCGGGGAGATCGCGTCGACCTCGTCGAAGAAGACGACCGCCGGCGCGTTCTCCCGAGCCGTGGCGAACAGGTCCCTGACGGCCTGCTCGCTGGCCCCGACGTATCGGTCCAACAGCTCCGGCCCGTTCACCGAGATGAAGTTCGCGTCGCTGAGGCTGGCCGCGGCCCGCGCGAGGAGCGTCTTCCCGGTCCCCGGCGGGCCGTACAACAACACGCCCGACGGCGGCTCGATACCGGCTCGCTCGAAGCGGTCGGCGTACTCGAGCGGCCAGTAGACCGCCCGCACGATCTCGCGTTTGGCCGCCTCGAGCCCGCCGACGTCGTCCCACGCGACCGAGGGAAACTCGACCGCGACATCCCGAAGCCCGCTGGGCTCGACCACGTCCATCGCGTGGTCGACGTCGGACTGGCGGACCGCGGTTCGGCCGTCCCGGCGGATCGCCCGCTCCAGCGCCACGTCGACCAGCACCGTCACGTCGGCGAGGACGAACCCGTTGATCCGGGTCGCCGTCTCCGCGAAGTCGACGTCCATCGCGAGCGGCACGTCCCGCGCGACGCTCTCTAAGGCCTCCCGTCGGTCCGCGACGCTCAGCGGCGCGACCTCGACCTCGCGGTCGAACCGCCCGCCGCGTCGCAGCGCCTCCGGGACGCGCTCGGCGTCCGTGGTCACCCCGATCGCGACCGTCCCGTCCGCGGCCCGCAGTTCGTCGAGCGTCTCGCGGAGGCGGTCGCCGAGCGTCGCGGCGGCGCCGTCGTCGCCGAGGACCTCGAGGTCGTCTAAGAGCACCACCGCTCGGTCGGCGTCGCTCGCGGCCTCGACGACGCGGTCGAGGCGACGCTCGCGGTCGCCCGCGCCCTCGCCGCGGAGCCGCGCGGCAGAGGCCCTGACGAGGGTCGCGTCGACCGCGGCCGCGACCGCCTCGACGAGCGTCGTCTTCCCGGCGCCCCGCGGCCCGCGGAGGAGGAGCCCGAGCGTCGTCGGCCGGCCGGCCGCCGCGAACGACTCCCGCCCGTCGAGTCGGGTCGCGGCGGCCTCGCGGAGCTCCCGGAACGTCTCGGCGGGCACGACGCTGTCGGTCGCGGACACCGAGGGCTCGCTGACGACCGCCGCCGTCCCCTCGCCCGTCTCGACCTCGATCTCGGTCTCCTCGCTCGCGATCCCGGGCGAGGACGGCGCCACGTCCTCGACGACGAACGTCAGGTTCAGCGCGCCGCCCAGCAGCGTCGCCTCCACCTCGTCGCCGACCGAGACGGCCGTCCCGTCGAGGCGCCGCCGGAGGGCGGCCCCCGCGCGGGTGAGGTCCATCCGCTCGTCGAGGCGGAGAGTGACCGCGGACGCCGCGACGGCGTCGACCGGCTCGACCGTCACCGTGTCGCCGACCTCGGCGCCCGCGTTCCGGCGGATCGACCCGGGGAGACAGGCCCCGCCGGGGTCGCCGTCGACGCGCGCCGCGACGGCGACCGTCGTCCGACCGCCCCGAACGCTCACGGGGTCGCCGGGCTCGACGCCCAGCTCAGTCAACACGGTGGCAGAGAAGCCGGCGCGGCGGTCCCCGACAGACTCGGGGGCGTCCGCGACCGGCAGTCGAACGCTCATGTGCGGCATGGTCGTCGAGGGGTCCGCTCGTCGTCGGCGCTCGTCGACTCCATGTTTCGAGGTAAACGCGGGTCGCACATAGAAGCCACGACGGTTCAGGATAGAAGCCACGACGGTCCGGACCCCGTCCCGGCTCGAATTATGCCCGCTCGGTCCGGGTTCGGTCCGGGTTCGATTCGCGCTCGGTTCGCGCTCGGTTCGCGTCGCCGCTACGCGGCCTCCTCGACGACCTCGCCGACAGCGAAGTTGGACTTGACCTCCGTGATCTCGATCTTCACGCGCTCGCCGACCTCCGTGTCGGGAACGATGATCACGTAGCCGCGCTCGACCCGGGCGATGCCGTCGCCCTGCTTGCCGAGGTCCTCGATCTCGACGTACCGCATCTCGCCCGGTTCGACCGGGGGTTGAGGCCCGTCGTCGGCGCGGGACGCGGAGACGTCGGCGCCGCCGTCGGTCTCGTCGCCCGTCTCGGCCTCCGAGCGGGAAATAAGCGCGACCCGATACGTCTCGCCCGGTTCCAGCGACCCGGTCTCGATCTCGCGGCGCGGGACGTCGACGACGTACTGGCCGTCCGCCTCGCGCACGTCGGCGCTGAACAGACAGAGGAGCTTCTCTGAGATCTCCATAGTAGACTCCACCCGTAAGTGGCGACGGACCAGTATAGTTGTACCGCCGATCCGGTAGACGCGGCGCCGACGCTCGCGGAGCGTCCCCATGGACTGGGATCAGCCGTCGAGGAGCGCCTCGACCAGCGCCGCCTCCGCCTTCCGGAGGTGCGCCCCCGCCGTCGACGAGGAGCAGCCGACCGCCTCGGCGACGTCGGCCACCGATCCCGTTCGCGGCACGTCGTAGTACCCGACGCGGCGCGCGGCGCGGAGGGCCTCCCGCTGGCGCTCCGTGAGTTCGACGCCGGCCAGCCGCCGACCGCCGCCGTACGAGCCGATCCGGTCGATATCGACGTCGATCGGGTCCGGAACGGTCGCGAGCACGTCCCGGAGCTGATCGGGCGGGCCGATCACCCCGAACGACATGCGTCCCTCCGAGCGGTACACCACGGGCGGCACGGAGACGAAATCGGTGCCGGCGAACGCCCCGAGGAACGCCTCCAGCGGCCCGCCGAGTCGCTCGTACGCCTTGAGATAGAACGCGTCGTCGCCCGGGGCCGTCTCGAACCGGTCGATGGCGTCGATCGACCGCAGCCGGTCGAGGTACGGCTCGCGGGGAGCGACGACGCGGAACAGCGTGACGAAGGTCTCGTCCGGGAGCCGCCGCCACGTGAGCATCTCGGTCCGCCAGCCGTCGCCCTCGTCGAGGAACCCGTGCATCGGATGCCGGACCGACGGCGGGAACGTGATATCCACGTGCACGTATCGCATGGGAATCGTCCCGACGACCGACCGCCTATCAGTTAAAAATACCCGGACGCGTCCGTGCGAACCCTCAGCGCTTCGCGGCGCCGATCGATCCGTATGAGCGAGACGACCGACGGAGACGGAGTCACCGCTCCGCGCGACGCGCCGCGACCGCCGGACCCCGGCGGGATTCCGCTGTTCGGAAACGTCCACGAACTCGCGAGCGACGCGCTCGGGTTCTACGAACGGCGGTCGTCCGAGCACGGCGGGATCGTCCGCTACGACGTGTTCGGCACGGAGAGTTACCTCGTGACCGACCCCGACGCGATCGCGGCGATCCTCGTCGAGGAGCACGACCGGTTCGAGAAGGGCGAGATGCCCCGCGAGCGGCTCGGCGGGCTCCTCGGCGACGGGCTGTTCCTCGCCGAGGGAGACGCGTGGCGCGAGCAGCGAACGGCGATGCGGTCGGCGTTCTTCCGCGAGCGGGTGGCCGCGTACGGCGACGCGATGGTCGAGCACGCCCGCCGAACGGCGGCCTCGTGGGACGACGGCGACGTCGTCGACGTCCACGCCGCCGCGACCGACTACGCGTTCGCCGTCCTCGCCGAGAGCCTGCTCGGAAGCGACGTCGAGCGCGAGCGCGACACCGTCCGGGCGGCCGCCGAGAGCGTCACGGAGCGGTTCGACACGGGCCGGATCGCCTCCTTCCTCCCGGAGTGGATCCCGACCCCGACGAACCGGCGGTACCGGCGGCGAATCCGTGCGCTCAGGGCGACGATCCGCGACCTCGTCGCCGAACGCCGCGCCGCCGGCCCGCCCGCGAACCCGGGCGCCGCGGACGACCTCCTCGGCACGCTGGTCGCGGCCGCCGAGCTCGGGGCCATCGACGACGATCAGCTCGTCGACAACGCGGTGACGTTCCTGTTCGCGGGCCACGAGACGAGCGCGCTCGGCCTGACGTACACGCTCTACTGCCTCGCCCGCCGGCCCGAGTTCCAAGCCCGGGTCCGCGCGGAGGTCTCGGCGCTCGACGCCGACCCGACGCCCGCGGACGTCCGGGAGTGTCCGGCGCTGACGGCGGCGGTGGACGAGGCGCTCCGGCTGTACCCGCCCGTCCACTCCTTCTTCCGCGAGCCGACCGAGCCGGTGACCCTCGGCGGCTACCGCGTTCCGGCCGGCGTCGTGCTGACGCTCTCGCCGTGGGCGGTTCACCGCGACGAGCGGTGGTGGGACGACCCAGAGACGTACCGGCCCGAGCGGTGGCTCCGGCAGACCGACGGCGACGAGGCCACCGGTGACGAGGCCGCCGGCGACGGGAGTGACGGCGACGAGGGCGACGCCTCAGGGACCGCTCGCGGTGACGACGGCGCCGGCCCGGCGGTCGGCGACCGCCCCGAATACGCGTACTTCCCGTTCGGCGGCGGCCCGCGCCACTGTATCGGGATGCGGTTCGCGAGACAGGAACTCCGACTCGCGACCGCGACGCTGCTCCGCCGGCTGCGGCTCGAACCCGTGACGACGGAGCTGTCGCTGCGGGCGAGCGCGAACACGCGGCCGACGCATCCGGTCCGACTGCGCGTCAGCGCGCTCGACGGACCGGGCGCATCGGCCGGGCGCGGCGACGGACAGCGGGACGTCTGTCGCGGGACTCGGACCGGGCCCCGCCGGTCGCGGCTACCGACTGACTCTTGACACCACTCACCAGACAGATATATGTCACTGAAAAATAATTCATCCGCCATGGACCCGTCCTCCAACGCGTTTCGTCGTCGTATCGCCGTCGCTCTCGCCGTCGTCGCGCTCCTCTTCCCGCTCGCGACGGGGCTCGCGACGGCCCAGTCGGTGCAGGGAGCCTCCGGAACGATCGTCGTCGACGAGGGGGAGACGGTCGACGGGATCGACGGCGTCGCCGGGACGATCGTGGTCCGCGGCACCGTCGACGGCGACCTCTCGGGAGCGGCCGGTTCGATCCGCGTCGCGGAGACCGGCCGCGTCGACGGGAACGTCCAGGCCGCCGCCGGGACGATCGTGGTCGACGGGACTGTCGGCGGGAACGTCGAGACGGGCGCCGGCTCGTTCGAGCTGACCGACACCGGTCGGATCGGCGGATCGCTCGACGTCGGTGCGGGCTCGATAACGGTCGACGGCGCGGTCGACGGCGACGTTCGCGCGGCCGCCGACTCGGTCGTGCTCGGCCCGAACGCGGACGTCGGCGGCGAGTTCCGGTACGACGCCGAGACGTTCACCGAGAGTCCGGACGCGACGGTCGCCGGCGGCGTCGTCGAGGACACGAGTCTCCGCGGCGACACCGGGGTCGCGTTCGGCTCCGACCTCGCGCCGTCGTGGGTCGGGTCCGCCTACGGCGTCGCCGTCAACCTCGCGCTGGGCGCCGTGCTCCTGCTCGCGTTCCCCCGCTTCTCGCGTGGCGTCGCCGACCGCGTCGGCGGCGACTCGCTCCGCAGCGGCGGCGTCGGCCTGGTCGCGCTGATCGGGACGCCGATCCTCCTCGTCCTCGTGGCGGTCACGGTCGTCGGGATCCCGCTGGCGCTCGTCGGGATCGCGGCGTACGTCGTCGCGATCTGGATCGGCTCCGTGTACGGTCGGTACGCCCTCGGGTCGTGGGTCCTCAACCGACTCGGCCGACCGAACCGGTGGGTCGCCCTCCTCCTCGGCGTCCTCGGGATCGCCGCGATCGGCCTCGTTCCGTGGGTCGGCGGCCTCGTCGACCTCCTCGTGCTGCTGCTCGGACTCGGCGCGCTCGCGCTCGGACTGCGCGACCGGTACCGCGGCGCCCGCGGAGTCGCATCGGACCGCGGTTCCGTCGGTGCGGACTGACCGCGGTCCCGTCGGTGCGGACTGACCGCGGTCCCGTCGGCGCGGACTGACCGCGGCGCTCGGGATCGAGGTCCCGGCTCGACGCTACGGCGTCGCGAACCGCGACCCTGCCCCGTCGCGCTCGCTTCCGGCAACCGCCGTCGCGGCACCAAGACCTTTCTCGCACCCTTCCGAACCGGACTGCATGCCCGACATCGAGTTCCGACACGGCGCCGTCTCGCCCCCGATCGTGACCCCGTTCGACGCCGACGGCGACGTCGACGCCGACGCGCTCGCGGGCCACGTCGAGGCCCTCGTCGACGCCGGGCTCGACGGGATGGTCCCCTGCGGGACCACCGGCGAGTTCGCCAGCCTCACCGACGCGGAGCGCCGGACGGTCGTCGAGACGACGGTCGAGGCGGCCGACGGTCGGGTCCCCGTGATCGCGGGCGCGGCGGACACGACCGTCTCGGGCGCCCTCGACCGGCTCCGGGCGGCCGACGCGGCCGGCGCGGACGCGGGGCTGGTCACGCTCCCGTACTACCACAACTCGACGGCGCCGGCGGGACAGCGGGCGTTCCTCGACGCGGTCGCCGACGAGACGCCCCTGCCGCTGTTCCTCTACGACATCCCGTCGACGGTCGGCGAGCCGATCGACCCCGACGTCCTCGCCGCCGTGGCCGAGCGCGAGTCGGTCGTCGGGCTGAAGGACACGAGCGGGGATATCTCGGCGATCGATGTCGCCGTCGCCCGAACCCCCGAGGAGTTCACCGTCTTTCAGGGCGTCGACGCCCTGCTGTACCCGAGCGCGTCGCTCGGCGTCGACGGCGGGATCCACGCCCTCTCGCAGGTGATCCCGGAGGCGTTCGTCGCGCTCGGCGAGGCGCTCCGCGCCGGCGACGACGACCGCGCGCTGGCGCTCCACCGCCGGGCGATCGCGCCGCTGTTCGACCGGTGCGGGGACCACGGGTTCGCGCCCGTCGCGAAGGTCGCGGCCGCGCACCGCGGGTTCATCCCGGACCCCCGCGTGCGCCCGCCGCTCACGCTCCCGGACGAGGCGGCTCGCGAGGCGATCGCCGCCGACGTCGACGCGGCGCTCGACGTCGTCTGAGGCTCCGCCCGCGACGGCGAGGGCTCGCTCAGTCCCCGTCGACCGGCGTCCCGTCGGCCTCCTTCGGTCCCTCCGAGTCGAAGACGACGACGTCGCCGTCGGCGCGCTCGGCGGCTTCCGGGTCGTAGTTATCACGGACGCCGATCGCCTCCTCCAGTTCGCGGACCGCGCGCTCCTTGAGCGACGCGGCGAGGGCCTCGGCGTCCTCGCGGGAGATGTCGCGGCCGAGCCCCTCGCACTCGTGGGCGCGGACGACCCCCGCCTCGTCGACCGCCTCGCCCATCGGCTGGCTCGTCCCGTCGAGCGCGACGCTGAACGGGTACGTCCGACAGATGAGCGGCCTGTCGTCGTGGACCGCGCAGGCGCCCGTTCCGTCCGTCTCCTCGTAGAAGGTGCAGTCGCCGCAGTCGTCGGTCGCGAGCGCCCACTCGAACGTCTCGCCAGTCGGTTCGCCCTCGTCGCCCTCGGAGAGGCCGAACGGCATCGGGCGGGCCACGTCGCGCCAGTCGTACGACTCGCCGTAGCGCTCCTCGGCCGCGGCGGCGACCTCGCGGACCTCGTCCGGGAAAACGGTGGCCGTGTGGGGCTCGCGGTCTGCGGGGTCGGCGTCGCCGCCGTGACACCCGGCGTCGCTCTCGCCGCTCCCGTCGCTTTCGCCGACCCCCTCCCCGGCCGGCGCGCCGCCCGGTTCGTCGGGGGCGTAGCCGGTACAGCAGCCGCCGCAGCGCGTGCATTCGAAGCCGATCGCCTCGATGGCGTCGGCGAGGTCGTCGACGGCGAGCTCGCGGGCCCGCGAGAGCTCGGCTTCGAGCGGCTCCATGCGGACTGCTAGCGGCGCGGTCGGGTTAACGTCGTCCCTTCTCGCGGTGCGACGAGCGGCGTCCGGACGCGCGGTTCGCCGCCGCCGTCCGCTGTCCGCCGTCGCTCGCCGTCCGCTGCCCGCCGCCGCCCGCTGTCCGCCGCCGCCCGCGCCGAAGGAGCGAAGTGCGACCGCCGCCTACCGTACGGCCGTGAAGGAGTACGAACGGAAGGGGCTCCTCGAACGGGTGAACCGCGAGGCCGCGACGGTGGGCGCGGACATCCCCGAGGAGATCGAGGTCCAGGGGGAGCCGATCGAGCTGCGGTCGTTCGTCTTCGAGATCAAGCGGCGCGACTCGGTCCCCCCGGGCGAGCGCGACCGCGTCGAGCGCGCGAAGCGGAACCTCCGCCGGGAGCGGTTGGCGCGGCTCGAACCGATCGAGGAGAACGAGGTGAGCTACGAGCGCGGCGAGGAGCTCGCGGCGTCGATCATCGGGATCGACCGCGCGCTGGAGGCGTTAGAGGGGCTCGACGCCCCCGACCCGGAGACCGAGGAACAGCGCCAGAAGGCCGCCGACCGCAAGCGCTGGATGAGCTTCCTGAAGAAGGCGCTCGGTCGGGACGACGCTGGCGGGGCGAGCGGTCGGACGCGGTTTTAAATCCGGAGGTGCTCCGATACGGACGTGATCCGCCCGTCTCAGTTCCCCGTGAAGTCGATCCGCGAGTCGCCGCTGTCGCCGTCGCGGTTGGAGTGGCCGAGCCGGACGAACTCGTAGGCGTCGTCGGCGAGGTAGACGCCGTCGCCGTCGACGGTCACGTCGACGCCCTCCAGCACGGCGCCCTCGCAGGGGCCGAAGTTGCAGTAGCCGCCGTCGGCCTCGAAGGTGGCGCCGTGCTTCTGACAGAACACCTCGCCGTTCCGCACGAAGGCCCCGTCGTCCTTGTCGATGCGCACGTCGGTCCAGTGCTGACAGTAGTTGCGGAACGCGCGCACCTCGCCGGTCGCCCGCGTGAGGATCGCCTCCGCCTCGGGGGCGCCGTCCTCTGACTCGCCCACGTCGCCCTCGCCGTCGTCGACACTCTCGGGGTCGACGGGCTGCAGCGTCACGAGCAGCGTGCTGTCCTCGGGAACCTCCTCGACGGCGGCGATTCGACGGTCCGCGTTCATAGGTGTTGGAAGGATAGGGCGGGTTTGAACGCTGTGATACCGGCGGGGATCAGACCGGACCCTCGGATATCGTCGACCGGATACCGGCGGAGAATCACCCCGAAGCCCCAGCCGCTCGCTTATAAATCGGTGACGCCGCGATGACCGCCTCCGAAGCCCCAGCCGCTCGGTCGTATGTGGTTGACAGCCGCTCATCGACGAACACAGCCAAAGCCCCAGCCGCTCGGTCGTATGTGGTTGACAGCAGCTCATCGACGAACACAGCCAAAGCCCCAGCCGCTCGGTCGTATGTGGTTGACAGCAGCTCACCGACGAACACAGCCAAAGCCCCAGCCGCGAGGGCGGCGTACGCTCGCTGCGCTCCTCACTCGGTCGCTCTCGCTCCCTCGTTGCGGTGCTTTCGTCGCC
>NZ_NHPG01000050.1:0-52309 GCF_002252965.1 Halorubrum sp. Ea1 | reverse complement strand
TTACCGAGGACGGCGTCGACATCACCCGACACAAGGACTTCGACGACCTGTTGTAAGCCGCTCCGACGCCGACGCCTCGACGCCGTTTTTCCGTTCCCCGATCCGCGTTCGCCGAGCCGCCGGCTCGGCACGCACTCCGCGTCGTCGGGCATCCGCCCCGGCGATCTCGCGGCCCGCCGCGGGTCAGACCCCGCGTTCGTCCGCGTCGTCGGGGGGTGACCGGATCCCGTCGCCCCAGTAGAACCGCGGGCCGAGGAGGAGGTAGCCGCACGCCAGGAAGAGGAGCGCGAACGCGAATCCCTCGCCGATCCACGCCGGGAGAGCGTCGGTCAACATGTGTCCGGCCGGAGTGAGGATGACGGCGGCCTGCACGACGCCCATCACGAGCGCGTCCTGCGCGTGGAGGTCCGGGTACGTGACCGTCGTCCCCATGAGGAGCGCGAACGCGGCGGTCGCCGCGATCAGGACGCTCGGGTCGGTGTAGCCGGCGATCACCGCCGCCGCGAGGATCGTCGCCGCCAGCGTGGTCGGCACGCCGACCGTCTCGCGGGCGTCGCTGTCGTACGCGGTGTACAGCCCGAGCCGGGCGACCGCCGTCGCGACGAACAGGGCGCCGGCGCCGACGCCGACGGCGACGAAGACGGGGTCGCTCGCGAACGACGCCGCGTCGAGGACGACGACCGCGACGAGGGTCGCCGGCGCGACGCCGAACGAGGCCACGTCGGCCAGCGAGTCGAGGTACGGCCCCGCGTCGGTCGAGCCGCGGTGTCTCGCGACCACCCCGTCGAGCCCGTCGGCGACGGCGGCGAGCAGCACCAGCCGGGCGGCGAGCTCGAGGTCGACGGCCGCCGCGACGACGGCGAGGAAGCCGACGGCCGCGTTCGCCACCGTCACCGCGTCCGCGAGCCCGAGCCGCTCGACGAACCGGAAACGCATACCGGATCGGTCGACGAGCCGGGTTTTAGTGCTTGTTATCTGTCGAGCGACCGGGCCGCAGACGCCGGGCCGCGGCCGGTCGAGACGCGTGCGGCCGTCGGCTCAGGGAACGTACCAGATCCCCCGTCCGAAGTCGAGCCACTCGCCGACGACGACGTGCGGGAGCGCGATGATACAGACGAAGATCGTGTAGAAGGCGACCGCCCCCGGCAGCAGCGAGCCGCCGGCGAGCGGGTTCGGCGCGACCAGCCACAGCGCGCTCGCGACCGATGCGGTCACGAGCGCGCCGACCACGAGCACGCCCCACGCCATCACGACGGAGACGCCTTCGGTCCGACTCGGCCGCGCCTCCTCGACGACCATGCTCCGGGCGGACTGCCGCAGCGAGTACCACAGCGGGAAGTAGAGCCCGATGGCGATCACCACGGGCACGAAGACGAAGTAGCCGACGAGCAGCAGCGTCTCGGCGGCGTCGAGCACCCACGACCGCGTGACGCCCCCGCCCGTCGCGAGCCCGCCGCCGAGGTGGAGGAGGACGCCGAGCCCGTAGGCCGCGCCCAGCGCCGTGGTGAACGCCTCCGGCGAGCTCGCTGCGGGACCGACGAGCGACCCGTCGAACACGTTCAGCATGTAGCCGGTGAAGCCGTAGAACGTCTCCGTCCACGCGACGGCCGGGACGATCATCACGGCGCCGCCGCGGACGAGGGCGGCGAGCGCGCGCTGCGGCCGCGAGACGAGGTGGTCGGTGCCGACGAGCGCGTCCATCACGTGGAGGTCGCCGTTCCCCCCCTTCGCGACCGCCGTGCCGAACGCGAGCGCGAGCGCCGGCATCGGGGCGACGACGAACAGCCCCACGAAGCCGACGACGAACGCGAGGTACAGCCCCACGTAGCGCGCGCCGAAGGGGAGCCCGCGGCGCCGGAGGTTCGAGAAGTGCTCGTACCCGCCGTGCGGGAGGTTCAGCGCGACCATCCCGACGAGGTACACGAGCATCTGCGTCCGGAGGCTCGGTTCGGTGCCGGTCGCGTACACGCCGGCGAACGCGACGGTGAGGACCAGTAGCGCGGCGCGCGAGGCGTCGATAGCGGTCCGTTCCGGTTCTCCGAAAAGTCGGCGACGGGCGCGGCTCACGGCTCGCGTGGACATGTCCGCATGTACGGGTCCGAGCGTGTTGTGTGCACGCCGAAATTATGGAGTCTTTTAAGTAACCCGGTCATCCTTCGCCGGTATCAAACCTTAATTCCTCGGCCGACGAAAGGCATCCTATGCCGGGTTCTCGGGCCCTTTTGGTCCATCCGGAGGAGGGGAGCGATCGAATCACGTCGGCGCTCGGCGCCGCGGGGTTCGACGTTACGACGGTCAACAACGCCACCGCCGCGGTGGCGAAGGTGACCACTGGCGAGTACGACTGCATCGTGAGCGAGTACTCCCTGCCGGGCGACGACGGTCTCGCGCTGGCGGAGGCGATCGAGGAGTCCGACGCTCGGATTCCGGTCGTGATGTTCTCCGCGGTGGAGGACGAGGAGGTGTTGGAGGCCGCCTTCGAGAGCGGCGTCGACGAGTTCCTCCACAAGAACGGCTCCGCGTCGATCGATCGCCTGGTGACCGACGTCTCGACGGTCTGCTCCGCGGAGGGCGCGCCGGGCGCCAAGCAGGACGTCTCGGGGCACGAGCCCAGCGTGGAGGAGGTCAGCCGCGCAGTGAGCGAGGCGCCCGTCGGGGTCAGTCTCAGCGACCCCGAACTGCCCGACTACCCGCTCGTGTACGTCAACGACGCGTGGGAAGATCACACGGGGTATCCGACCGAGGAGGCCATCGGTCGGAACCCCCGCTTCCTACAGGGTCCCGGGACGGACCCCGAGACGGTCGAACGGCTCTCGAGCGCGATATCGGCGGAGGAGCAGATCACCGTCGAGATCCGGAACTACCGACGGGACGGAACCCCCTTCTGGAACGAGCTGACGGTCGCCCCGGTGTACGACGCCGACGGCGACCTGGCCCACTACGTCGGGTTCCAGAACGACGTCACCGACCGCAAGCGCGCGGAGCAGCTCGCGGAGGAGCGCGCGGAGAAGCTCGCCACGGAGCGACAGGCCCTCGACCGTGTCCTCGGCCGGGTGAACGGACTGCTCAGCGAAATCAGCAGGATACTCGTCGAGAGCCGGGACTCGGAGACGATCGCCGAGCGCGTCTGCGAGGAGATCGCCGACGAGCCGGGATACATGGGCGGCTGGATCGCGGAGGTCTCGTCGGCGACGGGGCGGCTGGACGTGACCGCGGCGAGCGGGATCTCGCTCGAGGCGGGAGCGTCGTTCTCCCTCGACGAGACGCCGCCGGAAGTCAGAGAGGCGATCGAGACCGAGGAGGTCCACGGGCGGGCCGCCGGGAGCGGCTCGGACGGCCGGCTCGCACCGAGCGCGGTCGGCGCGCCCCGTCTCCTCGTCGTCCCGATCACGTACGGCCACCGGCGGTACGGCCTCCTCGGCATCTACAGCAGCGAGGGGAACGCCCTCGACCGGCGCGAGCGGAAGGTGTGCGAGTCGGTCGGGAAGATGATCGCCAACGGGCTCCACTCGGTGGAGACGACCCGCATCCTCACGACCGACCGCGTCGTGGAGCTCCGGGTCGCGATCGGGGACCCCTCGTTCTCGCTCTCGCGGGTCGCCGCCGCGCTCGGCGGGGAGATCGAACACCTCGGCACCACGCGCCTCGACGACGACGCCTGCGAGCTGTACCTCAGGGCGTCGGACCCGACCGAGGACGTGAGCGAGGTCGAGGCGCTTCCGTTCGTCGAGTCGGCCCGGCTGGTTTCGGAGACGAACGGCGACGTCACGATCGCCGTGACCGCCACCCAGTCGCCGCCGCTGACGCGGCTCGCGGAGTACGGCGGCGTCGTCGTCGAGGCCACCGCCGACGCGACGAGCGCGAGCATCACCATCGAGGCGCCGCCAGAGCAGGACGTACGCGGGATGCTCGACGTGTTCCGCGCGGAGTACGAGAGCGTCGAGCTCCGCTCCCGCGTCGAGCGCGAGAGTCGCGACCGGAGCCTGACGGAGTTCGCGGCGGCCGTCGACGACCGCCTCACCGACCGCCAGCGGTCGGCGCTGAAGACGGCCGAGCTGAACGGGTACTTCGAGTGGCCCCGCCCGGTCGACGGCTCCGAGATCGCCGAGCGGATGGGGATCACCCGACAGACGTTCCACCAGCACCTCCGGGCGGCCGAGCGCAAGCTCGTCGAGGCGTACGTCGACCCGCGCTCGCGGAACTGAACTCCGGTTCGCTCCATGTTCAGCGCACGCGACTCCGCCGATATCGACGCCGACCCGCAGTCCGTCTTCGACTTCCTCGACGACCCGCGCAACCACGCCGCCGTCACGCCCCGCCTCGAAGCCGTCAGGGACGTCGAGCGGCTCCCGAACGGCGGGAAGCGTCTGGCGTACACCTACCGGATGGCGGGCCTCGGAATCGACGGGGAGATCGTCCAGACGGTCCACGAACCGAGCGAGCGAATGACATTCGAGCTCCGCGGTCGGCTGACGGGCGCGATCGACCTGACGTTCGAGCCGACGGACGGCGGGACGAGACTGACGTACGCGGCGGAGTACGACCTCCCGGAGAACGCGCTGACCGCCCTCGGAGAGCCCGCGGTCCGGCGGTTCAACGAGCGGCAGGTGCGGGCGACCCTCGACGCCGTCGCGGAGCGGTTCGAGGCGGACGGGGCGTGACCCGCGGCCGCGACTCGCGCCAGAATCGGCGGAACGAGCCCTCACGTGGGCGAAGTATTAAGAACGGGATGGCCTAAGTTCGGGGTATGGATCCGACTCCCCTCCAATCCGGTTTCGGCTTCGGCCTGGTGAGCATCGGCCTACTCTTCTTGTTGCTGGTGGTCATCACGCTCTGGCAGTCGTTCGAGATCGTCGACGCCTACGAGAAGAAGACGCTCACGGTGTTCGGCGAGTACCGGAAGCTGCTGGAACCGGGTATCAACCTCATCCCGCCGTTCGTCTCCCGGACGTACGCGTTCGACATGCGGACGCAGACGCTCGACGTTCCCCGCCAGGAGGCGATCACGCGGGACAACTCGCCGGTGACGGCGGACGCGGTCGTCTACATCAAGGTGATGGACGCGAAGAAGGCGTTCCTCGAGGTGGACGACTACAAGAAGGCGGTCTCGAACCTCGCGCAGACCACGCTCCGCGCCGTCCTCGGCGACATGGAGCTCGACGACACGCTGAACAAGCGCCAGGAGATCAACGCGAAGATCCGGAAGGAACTGGACGAGCCGACCGACGAGTGGGGGATCCGCGTCGAGAGCGTCGAGGTCCGCGAGGTCAACCCCTCGAAGGACGTCCAGCAGGCGATGGAGCAGCAGACCTCCGCCGAGCGCCGCCGCCGCGCGATGATCCTCGAGGCGCAGGGGGAACGCCGCTCGGCGGTCGAGCAGGCCGAGGGTGACAAGCAGTCGAACATCATCCGGGCGCAGGGGGAAAAGCAGAGCCAGATCCTCGAGGCGCAGGGGGACGCGATCTCGACGGTCCTCCGGGCGCGGTCCGCGGAGTCGATGGGCGAGCGCGCCATCATCGAGCGCGGGATGGAGACGCTCGAGGAGATCGGCAAGGGCGAATCGACGACGTTCGTCCTCCCGCAGGAGCTCACCAGCCTCGTCGGCCGCTACGGCAAGGCGCTCTCCGGCTCCGACGTTCAGGACATGGAGGGGCTCGAGGGACAGGAGTTCGACGACGACACCCGCAAGATGCTCGGGCTCGACGACATCGACGAGATCCTCGGGCAGATCGAGGAGTCCGCCGAGATGGACGTCGAGGAGCTGGAGAAGGAGGCCGAAGCGGTCAAGGCCGGCGGCGCCGGCGCGGACATCAAGTCCGCGGACGAGGTCATTCAGGAGATGGACGAGGAGCCAGTCGACGAAGAGGTCGAGCGCGAGACGTAAACTACCCCACCCTACTCCCTCGGCGCTCCGCGCCTCGGTCCTTGAGGGTGTCGTCAGAACGTGCCGCGTTCTGACTGCTAACCAGAAATCAGAGATTTCTGGTGATGAGGCTTTGATGTAGACTCCCGGCAATCAGTCGCCAGCAATAGGCTGGTGACTCTCACCGTTCAACGTCCCACCATTCACACGCACGTCTACTTGTGCGTCTCCGCTCCCCGACTTGGGCGAGGAACGGAGTCTGTGTGTCCGCTTTCGAGCGTGCCGTAGCCCGATATTCTTTGCGCCGTTGTAATCCGCGTTCACCTCATACCCACACTTCTGGCATTCAAACTGTTCTCCATGGCGGTTATTCTCGTGCGTGAACCCACAGTCCGTCCGAGAACAGCGTTGGGATGTGTGGCTCGGCTCGACCTGTTCCACGGAGACACTCTGTTTAGGGGCTTTGTAGGAGACGTACTCAAACAAGCGTCGGAACGCCCAGACGTGGTGCCACTCTGCCTGTGGAAGTCGTTCTCGAATGTCGCTCAAGTCTTCGAACGCGATCACGTCGCAGTCGTGTTCGACGGCTTCCGAGACGAGTTCGTTGGCGATCGTGTGGATATACTGTTTGCGCCAGGCTTCTTCACGCTTCCCGAGGCGAAGCAGGGCCTTGTGTGCGGCCTGCGTGCCGCGCCGTTGCATCTCGCCACGTCGCTTCTCGAACTCACGACACCAGTGGTCGTAGTCGTCCCCCTGCCAAAACGTGCCGGTTGAGGACACAGCGAGGCTATTGACGTCCTCAGAAATCGAAGATTTCTGATGGGCTGCGCAAGAGCTTCGCTCTTGCGAACGCCGAGGTCGATACCGAGGACCGTTTGGTCGGAGTGCCCAGTATCTTCCGAAACCCTATCACAGTCTGTCCGTCGCATCGAAATGTTGAGATAGAACTCGTCAGTGGCCGTGTCGTACCGAAGCGTACTCTCGCGGAACTCGTAGTTCTCGGAGAGTACGTACCGCTCGTAGGGCGTCGGACTGTCTGCCGGGAGAACGAACGACGGTTCGACTCGGCCCTCAACAGTTGCCAGCGACACCTTGTTCCGGTAGAAGGTTGCGCTCCGGGTGTCGTAGTCCATCGTTTCGGCGGTGAACGTCGGTTGAGAGACGCGCTGTCCCTTTTTCCACCGTTCGACACACGCTTTGACCGCTTCGACAGCGCGTTTGATAGCGGCTTGGACAAGTTGGGCCTGTAGGTCTGTCTCCTCTCGAAGTTCGGAATAGAGCGCGTCACGAACCTCTCGCTTGTTGGTCTTACACTCGGTGTAGGAGGTGTCGGACCAACAGTAGTCGGCGGTTCGGTTCGCGCAGTACAGGTATTGCTCGGCGGTTCGGTGGAGTGCGTCGCGTTGCTCGTCGGAAACGGCGAGTTTCACGACGGCGGTTCGACGCACATCCATGTTTTCAGAGGGTACCCGACGGTAATTATAGACACGGGAATCGGTCGGTCGCAGTGTGGCGGTTGTGTCGTACCATGTCGGTTTCTTCCCCGACCTACTCGCTCACTCCGCTCGCTCCTTGAGGTCGGGGGCTCCACCTCGAAAATCCTGATCGGCCGCGACGCCGATACCGCCGTCGCCAGCGATACGTATCTCCCGTATCGCCGCCCGAACGACCGGATATTCTGACGCTGCCCCGAACGAAGTGCTTTTGTCGCGCGGCCGACTATCCTCTCGCGTGACTGATGGGTTCGACGGACGGAAGCGCGAGACGCTCCGGCGGTTCGCCGCCATCGGAGCCGCCGCGCCCTTCGTCGGGACCGCGAGCGCCGACGGCGGCGACGACGCCAACGAGACCCGCGAGGCGATCCGCGGCTACGTGCCGACGACCCCCGGCGCCCACTTCTCGAAGCTCCGCGACGACCTCAGGCTCGGGACCGGCGAGGCGCAGTACCACCTCCGGAAGCTGGAGGAGGCGGGCGAGATCGAGTCGACGAAGGACGCCGACTACCGCCGGTACTTCCCGTCGGGTCGGTTCGACGACCTCGACAAGCGAGCGCTCGGGTACCTCCGACGGGACACGCCCCGCGGGATGGTGCTCGCGCTGTTGCGCGACCCGGACGCGACGGGAGCGGAGCTCGCGGCCGCGCTGGACGTGTCGCGGCCGACGATCAGCGCCGCGGCCGGCGCGCTCGACGACGCCGGCTTGCTCGACCGGACCGACGGCTACGTGCTGACCGAGCCGGAACGGCTGCTCACGCTCGTGGTCCGATACGCCGACTCGTTCGACGCCGACGCCGTCGCGTTCGCCGACGACGCAGCCGAAATCGTCGCTTACGACCCGTAATCGACTGCCCGTAGTCGACGGGCTGTAGCCGACAACCGTATCCGACGATGCTATTCTCCGACCCTTCCCGCCTCTACTCCGTCACCATCCACGTCGTGCCGGAGGAGTACCCCCACTTCTCGACATCGATGTCGGCGGCCGCCTCGGCGACGGCGCCCATGTTCGCGCCGACCTCCTTCGCGGAGAGGTCGAGGTCGTCGGCGATCAGCCGCGACTTGAAGTACGTCCGGTCGCCGGCGTTCTCGCGCAGGTAGCGCAGGATCCGCGCCTGCTTCGCGGAGAGGCCGGCGGGTTCGACGACGACGGCGTCCGATTGGACCGTGCTCATACCCGATACAGGCGACGTCCGCCCATAAGCGGGTTGGTAGACCCGGTTAACACGCCGCAGTCGGGTGATTCGTCCCCGAAAAAAGACCGTCGACCACCGGACCGGTCCCCGGTTTCGGTACGAAAACCGAACGCCGCGGGACCGAGACCCGTCGCCGACTCAGTACAGGTCGGACACGAACGGGCCGAGCGCCCCCGCCACCGCCGTCGCCAACGCGTCGGCGCGGTCGACCCGGCCGGCCGTCAGCGCCCCGGCGGCGCCGCCGCGCCGCGCTATCCCCGACGTGTCGAGCACGTCGTCCATCACGGGACCGAGCTCCTCGCCGCCGGCTATCCGCGCGCTAACGTCCGCGGGGAGCGCGACGCTCGGTCCGCTCCCGCGGCCCATCTGCGACCCGTCGTCGATCGCCGCCCACATGACGAGGAACAGCTCCTCGGCGCCGTCGAACCGCGCTACGCCGCCCTCGATCCCGACGCCGAGGTCGTACGCGCCCGCGTCGAGGACCGTCTCGGCGCGGTTCTCCGCGCCGGCGATAGTCTCTGCGTGACCGGTCGGCTGCTCGCTCACTCCGGACGGAACGGGGACCGACTCGACCGCGACGGTCGTCGGGTCCGCGGAGCGCTCGGCGGCGAGGTCCCGCCCCCGCGACGACTCGAGGACCCGTTCGACCGCGCGCCGCTTCACCGGGTTGCCGCTGCCGACGCCGACTCGCATACCGGCGGTTGGGCGACGGAGTACGAATAGCCGTCGGGTCGGCGCCGCGGGTCGGTGCCGCGGCTACGACGTCGACCCCGGGAACGCCTCCGGGTGGAACAGTTCGGCCAGTCGCTCGACGCCGTCGATCAGCGCCGGGCTCGGCTGGTTCAGGAGGGAGTCGTCGATCACGTGAACGGGCGCGTCGACGGTCCAGTCGCGCTCCGCGACGCTCGCGGGGTCGACCCGGTCGCCGTGCCCGCAGACGTGGACGACGAGGTGGTCGGGATCGGCCGCCTCGACGCTCGCGAGGGCGACCTCGCGGGAGCGCTCGCCCGGGTCGACGAACGGGTAGCCGCCCCCCGCGGCGCGCACGGCGTCGGGCACCCAGTTGCCGGCGGCCATCGGCGGGTCCGACCACTCCTCGCAGTACACCGTCGGTCGGGGGCGGTCCGCGACCGCCTCGGCGACTCGATCGAGCCGCCCGCGGGCCTCCGCGGCGAGCCGCTCTCCCGCCTCCGGCCGCCCCACGTCGGCGCCGCGGGCGGCGAACGCCTCGACCGCCTCGCCGAGCGTCGCCGGCTCGCGGTGGCGGACGTCGAAGCCGCGCTCGCGACACGCGTCGGCGAGGTCGGTCTGAAGCCCGTCGCTCGTGAGGACGACGTCCGGATCGAGGTCGGCGACGCGGTCGAGGTCGGGGTTCAGCCACCCGCCGACGGCGAGCGGGGACTCCCTCCCGTGCGCCGACCCCGCATCCGCGGGCGGGTCGCAGTGGTGGGTGACGCCGACGAGCGCGTCGGCGGCGCCGAGAGCGGTCACGGTCGCGGTCGCGCTCGGGGCCAGCGAGACGACGCGAAATTCGGACATAGTCTGGGATCGGGACGCAAACGGTGCAACCTTTTCGATCGGTGTTACCAGTGTCCGAACGAGCGATGTGGTTATTCTCTAAGACGTGCAGGATGACAAATACAAGTAAGTGGACACGGTAGAGAAGCGATAAAATGGGCGCTGAGTTATGTATCGTTTGTGAGTCGTCCACGAGTTCTGAGGGGATGCCATACCGGTGCGCCTACTGTGGTGACCCAGTTTGTTCCGACCATCGTCTCCCGGAAAACCACGGCTGTTCCGGTGAACGACTCCCTGCAGACAAGACTCCAGAAAATCGGAGCCCCCAGCCGATGGACTCGGAGGACGTGAGTACGATTGGGACGACACCGGACGAGATCGGTCAGTCCTCGCCTGATGTCGCTCTCGACGGCTCAATTGCCGGTGATCAACCGGCTGAGTCGGACGAAGAGAACGCAGAATCTTGGTGGCGACGACTCCTCCCTTGGTAGATACGTGCTTCCGAGGGAAACAGAAGCGTTCGGTTAGACCCCAATCCGTTATCCGCAGAAACACGTGATAGATCGTGTCCTTTCGTCGGGTTTCCGGCGACACGTTCCGGTCGTTTTAAGTTCGGTTCTACCGTCTATCGGGCAAGATCGCTCTCGGACCGTGTTCAGTTACCGAGAGAGGGTTTAGCCATGAGTGAACGATTACACACGCGGGGGAGTCGCTCCCGAACTGAGACCGACGAGAAGGAATCGGAACAGACCGACGAGACGCTGAGCTGTCCGGAGTGCGACGGCAACGTCATCAACGACGAGGAGCACGGCGAGAGCGTCTGCGCCGACTGCGGGCTCGTCGTCGAGGCCGACTCGGTGGACCGCGGGCCGGAGTGGCGCGCGTTCGACTCCCGCGAGAAGGACGAGAAGAGCCGCGTCGGCGCCCCGACGACCAACACGATGCACGACAAGGGGCTCTCGACGAACATCGACTGGCGCGACAAGGACGCGTACGGTCGGTCGCTCGGCGCGCGTCAGCGCCAGAAGATGCAGCGGCTCCGCAAGTGGAACGAGCGGTTCCGCACCCGCGACTCGAAGGAGCGCAACCTGAAGCAGGCGCTCGGCGAGATCGACCGCATGGCCAGCGCGCAGGGGCTCCCGGACAACGTCCGCGAGACCGCCTCCGTCATCTACCGCCGCGCGCTCGACGAGGACCTGCTCCCCGGCCGCTCCATCGAGGGCGTCTCCACCTCCTGCGTGTACGCCGCCGCCCGGATGGCCGGCGTCCCGCGCAGCCTCGACGAGATCGCCGACGTCTCCCGCGTCGAGAAGGCCGAGATCGCCCGGACGTACCGCTACGTCGTCCGCGAGCTCAAGCTCGAAGTGAAGCCCGCCGACCCCGAGCAGTACGTCCCCCGGTTCGCCTCCGACCTGGAGCTCTCCGAGGAGTCCGAGATGCGCGCGAAGAGCCTCCTGCGCAACGCCAAGGAGAAGGGCGTCCACTCCGGCAAGTCGCCGGTCGGCCTCGCGGCCGCCGCCGTCTACGCCGCCGCCCTCCTCACCAACGAGAAGACGACGCAGGCCGCCGTCAGCGAGGTCGCCGACATCAGCGAGGTCACCATCCGGAACCGGTACCACGAGCTGTTGGAGGCCGAGGACGGCCTCGTCGCGTAAGGCTCTCGCGTCCTTCGTTTCTGCGGCCCGTTCTCGACGCGCACGCACACAGCTAAGTCCCCGGCCGCGGAACGCCCGGGTATGTTCGAAGAGTTCGTCCTGACCGCGAGCACGGCCGACCTCTCCGAGGAGCCGCGCGCCCGCGAGCACGCCGACGCCGTGGAGTTCCGGATGGACCTCGCGGACGCCCCGCTCGTCCAGCTCGATGCCTACGACGGCGAGCTCCCGCTTCTCGTCACGAACCGCGCGTCGTGGGAGGGCGGCGAGGCAGAGGACGTGGCACGGTACGACGAGCTCTCGACCGCGCTCGGAGACGACGCGGTCGCCGCGGTCGACGTCGAGCTCGCGGCGCTCCGCGGGAACGCGCCCCAGGGAGCGCAGTCGCACGCGACCGCGCTTCGCGACACGGCCCGCGAGGAGGGGGTCAGCGTCGTCGTCTCCGTCCACGACTTCGAGTCGACGCCGGAGCCGGCCGCGCTCGTCGACCTGCTCGCCGACGCGGCGAGCGAGGGCGACGTCGGGAAGCTGGCAACGACCGCGACCGCCCCTCGGGACGCACTCGCGATGATCGAGGCGACCCACGAGGCGACCGCGGCCGGCCACCGCGTCGCGACGATGTGCATGGGCGAGCCCGGCCGTCACACCCGCGCCGTCACCCCGATCTACGGCTCGAAGATCGGCTACGCGCCCGTCGACCCCGCGAACGCGACCGCGCCCGGGCAGTACCCGCTCGCGACGCTCCGCGGCCTCGTCGACGGACTGCGTGGCGACGACGTGGACGGGTAGATCACTCATAAACCAACCAGCGGCGGCGCGTGCCGGCGAGCGCCCGACGGGCGCGAGTCGCACGCGCGAGGTCGCCGGCGGCGTCGCCACCGGCTGCCAGAGAGACCTCCGGTCTCTCGCTGGAGTCGGTCGCCCGAGCGAAGCGATGGGCGACCGGCGAGGCTGGGGAGGCGTGAGGTGCGGTGCTGTGCGGGGCGGGACTCAAGCGGGCAGTCGCGAGGACGACGCCTGACGACGCAAGCACTGGAAGGAGCGAGCACCGCGAGCGACTGAAGCGCGTGGTTCGAAACGGCGGAGCCGTTTCGTCATCGCCGGAAATCAGAGATTCCCGGCTGGCAGTCAGAACGCAGGGCGTTCTGACGACATCACGAAAGGCGCTTCGCGCCTTTCGAACGACAGCGAGTCACGCGAGTCCTCGCGGCCGGGGCTTTGGAGGCGTTTGGTGTGGGGTAGTCGAAGACGTATCGCCGAGCGGCTCGGGCTTTGGAAGTGTCCACCGCGTCAGCGACGGTTTATATACAAACAGTCGGTACTAGGTCGGTGTTCTCGGGTGAAACCCGTTCTCGTTCTTATAAATAGCCGTCCTGCTCACGAATCGTTTTCCCGCCCACCACGTCTGAGAGCCAAACCGCTTTAGGAGCGCCCCCGTAAGTGGAGGTAATGGCGACGTGCGACGTGTGTGGGGAGTACGAGAACCTCCCGTATCAGTGTAAGCGGTGCGGACAGACGTTCTGCGCCGAACACCGTCTGCCGGAGAACCACAACTGTCCGGGCCTCTCCGAGTGGAACGACCCGGGCGGGGTGTTCGACAGCGGCTTCGACGAGAGCGTCGAGGCCGGCGGATCGAGCGCCTCCGGCGGCGAGTCCGCGGGCGTCGCGGACCGCGTCAAGCGCCGCATCGACCGCGAGACGAGCACCGGCGGCCTGGTGAGCTACTTTCGGGGCAACGCCACGTACGCCCTGTTGGCGGCGATGTGGATCACCTTCCTCGCGCAGTGGGTCGTGACGCTTACCCTCGGCGACGCCGCCCACAGTCAGATCTTCGTCCTCCGGTCGGACGCGATCGGTCGCGTCTGGACGTGGGTGACGTCCGTGCTATCGCACTCCCGACTCCAGCTGTTCCACATCATCGGCAACAGCATCGTGATTCTGTTCTTCGGCCCGCTCGTCGAGCGCGCGGTCGGCTCGCGCCGCTTCGTGGCGTTCTTCTTCGGCGCGGGGATCCTCGCCGGCCTCGGCCACGTCCTGTTCGCGGTCGCGACCGGCGCGCCGACGACGGGCGTGCTCGGGGCCAGCGGCGCCGGCTTCGCAATCTTAGGCGTGCTCACCGTGTGGCGGCCGAACATGCAGGTGCTCCTCTTCTTCGTCATCCCGATGAAGATCAAGTACCTCACGTGGGGGATCGCCCTGATTTCGGCGGTGCTCGTGATCCAGAGCGGCACGGGCGGCGTCGGCGGCATCGCGCACCTCGCGCACCTGATCGGGTTCGCGATCGGGCTCGCGTTCGGGAAGCGCAACGAGAGCCTCGCGCGGTCCGCGGGCGGTCCCGGCGGGACGAACATGGGAGGCGTGCGCGGCCCGCGCGGTCCCGGTGGCCCGGGCGGTCCCGGCGGGCGGTTTTAAATGGCCCCACCGGAGCGGTCGCCGGTCGATCCCGACGCCGTCGCGCGCCCGGAGTTTCTCCCGGACCCCGCGCTCTCCCGGGCCGAGATGGAGTCGCTCCAGCGCGACCTGGCCGCGACGGCGACGTTCGCGGACGACCACGGCATCGACCCGACCGCGGTCGCGATCGACGAGCCCGCGGATCTGACCGAGGGGCTTCCGGACGCGCGCCAGGAGTCCCTCCCGGGTACGCACCGAGACGCCGGCGATCCCGACGCGCCGGTCGTCGTCGGCGTCGATCAGGCGTTCCTGACCCCGGACGACGGCGAGGACAGAGCGGTCTCGGCCGCGGTCGCGATCCGTGACGGCGCCGTGATCGAGTACGCGAGCGCGACCACGCCGCTCTCGATCCCGTACGTTCCGGGCCTCCTCGCGTTTCGCGAGGGGGAGCCGATGCTGGCCGCGCTCGACGCGTTAGACGCCGAGCCGGACCTGTTGGTCTGCGACGGCTCCGGCCGGATCCACTTCCGGGAGGCCGGCGTCGCGACCCACGTCGGCGTCCTGCTCGACGTCCCGAGCGTCGGCGTCGCGAAGCGCCTGCTGTGCGGCGAGCCCGAATCGACGACCGAGGAGCGGCCCGAGGGGTGGCGGACGCCGATCCGCGCGGACGACTCGGTGGAGACGATCGAGAGGGGCGCCGACGCGGGCGACGTCGCCCCCGTTATCGGTCACGCATTTCAGTCGCGGCAGTACCCGAACAGCCGCCGCGTGAATCCCCTGTACGTGAGCTCCGGACACCGGGTCTCGGCCGAGACGACCGTCGAACTCGTCGACGCGCTGTGCGCGGGGTACAAGCTCCCCGAGCCGACCCGGCTCGCGGACGCGTACGCGGACGCCGTAAAGAGCGAGTCCGACTGACCCGCGAGGCTGATCGGCTTGCGAATCCCTTCGACTCCCCGAGCGACCGGCGCGCCGGCCATGATATCGATTGTCACGGACCGCCGGTTTATATATCGTGGCCCGCGAACGCCAAGACATGGGAGACGAGGACACGGACGGACCGATGTCTGCCGAGGAGTTTCGCTCGCTGCGCGACGGGTTAGTGCGCCAGAGCTCCGGCGGGGGGACGACCGTTTACAAGAACGCCGCCGGCGTCGGCTGCCCGAATCCGGACTGCGACCGCGGCGTGTTCCAGACGCTGTTCGTCAGCGACCACGGCTGGCAGCAGATCGGCGCGACCCGCGACGGGATCGACCTCTGCCTGTGTAACACCGAGACGAAGCGGCTCGTGTTCATCCACGACGAGTGACGTGACAGTGACGGAACCGTGAGCGACGAGTTCGACCCGGCCGCGGCGCTGCACGAGCACCTCGCGGCCACCGAGGAGCTACCCGTGGAGCGCGAGGCCGGCTGGCGACTCGGGGAGGCACAGGCGCTGGCCGCGGAGATCGCCGACGGCGGCCTCGACGACGCGACCGTCGCCAGGCGAGCCGACGAGATCCGAACGCTGCTCGCGGAGGTCGACGGTACCGGTGACCCGGACGCCGACGACCGCGTCGCCGCCGCGCGCGAGCTCGCGACCCGGATCGCGAACCGGTCGGACGACGGATGACCGCGAGCGGGTGACCGCGGCGCTCGAACCGGAGCGCGCGTCGCGATCCCGAGGGGGTTCGACAGTAACGGTTCAGTCGTCCGCCGTCGACTCCCCGCCCGCGTCCGCCGCACACCGGTTCGGACCCAGCTCCAGCTCGATCGCCGCGGTCTCGTCCGGCGGCGACTCCACGCCGCGGTTCGCCGCGATGACGCGCTCGTAGTTCGGCGGCTTCTCCGGGAGCGTCGCCGTGATCCGGTCGACGAACGCCTCGCGGTCGAGTCCGAGCACGTCGAGCTCCCGGCGCGCCGCGCCCACCGTCGTCGTCACCGGCTCGCCGGGCTCGACGTCGCCGGTCGTCCCGTCGTTCCCGACCGCGAAGTGGCCGGGACAGACGACGACGCCGTCCGGCTCCGCGAGCAGGGTCGCGTGGAGCGAGTCGTAGAGCCGTTCGGCACCGGTCGCGGCGCCCGCGGACTCGCTTCCGCCGCCGGCCGCGTCGTCGCCGCCCGCCGCGAACTGCAGCTCCGTCCGACCGACGCTGTCGGTGAACAGCGTGTCGCCGGTGAGAACCGCCGACCGCCCGACGAGGTAGCTCGCGCCGTCATCGGTGTGGCCGGGGGTCGCGAGCGCCTTCACCGCCACGCCGCCGACGTCGAGCGTCTCGTTGCGCGCGAGGGGTTCGAACGCGTAGGCGACGTCGCGCTCGGCGGCCGCCGCGGGGAGGTAGTACGGGACGCCGAGCTCGTCGGCCAGCGCCCGACCCCCGGAGAGGTGGTCGGCGTGGACGTGCGTGTCGAGGACCGCCCCTATCGACGCGTCGCGTTCGGCGGCCGCCGCCCGCCACTCGTCGCCGTGACGCGAGACGTCGACAGCGACGGCGACGCGGTCGGAGCCGTCGGAGCCGTCCCGTTCAGCGTCGCCGTCCGCCGGCCGGTCGCCTACCACTAGGTACCCGAGACACCCCTTCGCGCGCCGCTGGATCTGGACGACGTCGAGCGGGTCGTCGCCCGCGTCCGGGAGCGGGACCTCGGTCCGGTCGTACACGCCCGACCAGCCCCGCATCCCGTCCGCGACGACGGTCACGTCGTCGTAGCCCGCCGCTTCGAGCTCCTCGGCGAAGTCGAGCGAGGCCTTTCCCTTCGCGCAGACGGTGACGATCGCGTCGTCCGCGTCGACCCCGGTCTCGGCCTCGAAGTCGTCGACGTCGAACTCGTGGAACGGCTTGTAGAAGTAGTGGACCGAGTCGGCGATCCGCCAGCTCTCGTAGCTCCCTCGGGGCCGCGTGTCGACGAGCGTGAACGGCCGCTCGCCGCGTCGGCGCTCGTCGATCGCGTCGCGGAACGCGTCGGCGTCGATGACGGTTGGCATGGTCGGGGATTGGCGCCGAACGGCAAAACGCTGTCCGGTGGGGTTCGGCCCGCGCCCGCGGCCGCGTCCGGCCCGCGGCGGCGTCCGGTCCGCGGTCGCCCGCTCGCTCGCACTCGCGATGGACAGCCTTTAGCCGAGCGACCGGACAGGTGTGCGCATGGTCGAGGCGTTCGCGGTCGCCAGCGGGAAGGGCGGCACGGGCAAGACGACGAGCACGCTCGCGCTCGGGATGGCGCTGGCCGACGAACACGACGTCACCGTCGTGGACGCCGACACGGGGATGGCGAACCTCCTCTTTCACGCCGGGCTCGACGACGCGGCGGTCACCCTCCACGACCTGCTCGTCGAGGGGACCGCGACCGGCGTTACGGAGGCGACGTACGAACGGTTCGGCCTCTCCGTCGTCCCCTGCGGCACGTCGCTCGCGGGGTTCGAGGCGGCCGAGCCCGAGCGGCTCCGCGACGTCGTCGCCGAGCTCGCGAGCGACACCGACGTCCTCCTGCTCGACTCGCCGGCCGCGCTCGGCTCGAAGTCGGCGGTGCTCCCGGTCGTCCTCGCGGACCGGGTCGTCGTCGTCGTCGAGCCGACGATTCCCGCGCTCTCGGACGGACTGAAGGTTCAGGAGTACGCCCGCTCGTACGGGACGGAGACTGCGGGCGTTCTCTTCAACAAGGTCCGGGAAGACGCCGCCGACGTGGCCGAGCAGGCCGAGCGCCACTTCGGGGGGCCGGTGCTCGCCCGCGTCCCCGACAGCGACGTGGTCCGGGACGCGCGCCGCGCCGGAGAGCCCCTCGTCGCGCACGCGCCGGAGAGCGACGCGGCGGCCGGCTACCGACGGGCCGCGGCCCGACTCGACGTGCGCGACGGCGACGGCGACGCGGTCGCCGACCGGTTCCGGAGCGCGGTCGTGCCGGACACGCCATGACGGGGTCCGCAGACGGACCGACGGGGCCCGGGGAGTCGAACGAGGCCCCGGAGCTTCGGATCCCCCGCGGGACCCTCCTCCGGTCGCGCGTCGTCTCCGACGTGGCCACGACGCTCTCGCGGGCGCTGGACCGCGGTCTGACGGGCTACGCGACGATCGTCCCGCAGGAGACGCTCCTCCTGGAGGGGGACGCGCGCGGCGTTCTCACCTTCGCGGACGGGGTTCCCGTGCTCGCGTACAACACCGTCACCGACAGCGGCGGTCCCGACGCCCTCGCGGAGCTCGCGGTGCCCGGCCCGTACCGCGTCGAACTGTACGCGGTCGACGGCGGCGGGCTCGACGCGGCCCACGAGGCAGACGCGCTCCGCGTCGCCCCGGGCGCGGCGGCGACGGAGCTCGCGGACGACCCGGCGCTCGCCGACCGCACCCGCGACGCGGCACCCGACGAGCGGCTGGACGACCCGGGGGCGGACGACGCCGACGCCGTCGCGGCGTTCCTCGCGGACGACGACCGGATCGAGGCGATACGCGAGCAGGCGCGGGCGGAGGCGGCAGAGCGCGCCGACGAGTGGGGGCTCGACGCGGCGCTCGCGGACGAGCACCCCGGGGGCGACGACCCCAACGCCGACCTCGCGACCGCGAGCGAGTCCGGACCGGAGCGCTGATCGAGACGGGGCGAGACGGGACGGAACAGACGGGGCGAGACGGGACGGAACAGACGGGGCGAGACGGGACAGACGGGGAGAGACGGGACGGAACAGACGGGACGAGACGGAACGGGACAGGGCGGAATGAGACGGAACGGGACGGGGCGACGGGGCGGAGCGGTTTTGTCGGCCGCGGCCGTAACCGGCGCATCACGGTCCTCCGACTCCTCCGCTTGACGGCGCCCGCCGACTTCGCCGACTGGTACGCGGCGAGCCGCGCGTACACCCGCCACGTCGCCGACGGCATGGGGTTCGCGGGAGCCGACGCGGTCGACGGCGCGCGGGTCGTCGAGCGGCTCCGGACCGATCACACGACGCTGTCGCCCGCCGAAGCGCGGTCGGTCGCGGCGACGCTGCTCGCCGACGGCGCCTTCTCCGAACCGTACTGCGAGTGGCTGCCGACGTGGTACGAGCTCGCGCTGATCGCTCCGGTTCGGTACGGCGACTGGCGCCTTCGGCGCGTCGCCGCGGCGGTCGCGGGAGCCGCCGGCGTGACGGTGGCCGCCCCGCGGTTCTCCCGCCCGCGGGACGTGACCGTCGACGGCCGACCCGCGCTCGCGGGGGTCTCGGGGTTCCGTGACCGCTTCCTGCTGGCCGACGCGCTGTTACACTTGGAGTGGTTCAACCACGCCGCCGCGGCCGACGGGATCGGCGTCCCGCCCGACCTCGTCGAGCGGACTCGCGAGGAGACGGTGTCGTACTACGGGGGCGACCGGGCGTCGCTCTCGCCGCCCGTCCGTCGGTTCCAACGCCTCCTGTTCGCCGATGACGCGTGGGTCCGCCGAGTGAACGATCGGTACGACCTGAACAGCCGGCTGTTCGGCGTCTGGGAGCGGATCCTGAGCGCGGAGCGCGAGCGGCTCGCCGACGAGTGACCGTTCCGGGCGAGATGTTACAACACCTGTAACACGTTACGGGTGCTGACTCTCTTGACGGGGGGTAAGTATACGATAAACGGGGATGAAAAACGGGTACGGACCGACGGACGGTTCGTCGTTCCCTGACTGCTTCGGCCCTCTCTCGTTCGCCCTCTTCGGCCCACCTCCCCGCGTTCGATCCGTTGACCGACCGTGACGTCCGGTTTCGGTCGCCGCCCTCGGCGCACCCGTAACTCGCGACTGAGTAATCTTTTATTCACCGAAGTGTCGGCCGGAAGCTTCATAGGTCGGCTCGCGGATCCTCCGGGTACACGAATGGCAGTACTCTGGCTGGAGGACGTTGACGCCGACGACGTCGGGACTGTCGGCGGGAAGGCCGCGTCGCTCGGTGAACTCATCGGCGCCGGACTCCCGGTTCCCCCGGGATTCGCCGTCACCGCGGGCACGTACCGGACCTTCATCGAGGAGGCGGGGATCGACGAGGAGCTGTTCTCGGCCGTCGACGTCGATCCCGAGGACTCCGCCGCGCTCCGCGCGGCCGAGGAGCGGGCGGAAGAGCTCATCCTCGACACGCCGTTCCCCGAGGAGGTCCGCGAGGAGATCCTGGAACGGTACCGCTCGATGGGCGGCGAGGAGGAGGCGTTCGTCGCCGTGCGGTCCTCGGCGACCGCCGAGGACCTCCCGGACTCCTCGTTCGCCGGGCAACAGGAGACGTTCCTCAACGTCCGCGAGGACGACCTGCTCCGCCGAGTGAAGGAGTGCTGGGCCTCCCTCTTCACCCAGCGAGCGATCTACTACCGGCAGCAGCGGGGGTTCCCGCACGCCGACGTCGACATCGCGGTCGTCGTCCAGCGGATGGTCGACGCCGAGAAGTCCGGCGTGATGTTCACCAGCCACCCCTCGACCGGCGACCCGCAGATCACCATCGAGGCCGCGTGGGGGCTCGGCGAGGCGGTCGTCTCCGGCACGGTCTCGCCCGACAACTACGTGTACGACCGCGAGCGCGGCGCCGTCGACCAGGTCACCGTCGCGGACAAGAAGGTGGAGATGGTGAAGGACGCCGAGACCGGCGAGACGGTCCAGCTCGACGTCGACGAGGAGCGCCGCACCGCGCGGGTCCTCTCCGACGCGGAGATCGGGGATCTGGTCGCGCTCGGCGAGCGCGTCGAGGACCACTACGGGACGCCGCAAGACGTCGAGTGGGCGATCCGCGACGGCGAGATATACATGCTCCAGTCGCGACCGATCACGACGATTCAGGAGGACGAGAGCGACGAGGGCGGCGCGGACGCGGGCGGGACCGGCGGAGAGACCCCGAAGAAGTCCACCGTCGGGGGCGCGTCGGGCCGGCCCGGCGCGGCCAACGGCGGATCCGCCGGCGCGGACGAGGACGTCCTCGCCGACGGGCTCGGCGCGAGCCCGGGGGTCGTCTCCGGCGCGGTCCGGATCGTCCACAAGCTCGACCACCTCGACCAGGTCCAGGAGGGCGACGTGATGGTCACGGAGATGACGATGCCGGACATGGTCCCGGCGATGAAGCGCGCCGCGGGGATCGTCACCGACGAGGGCGGCATGACGAGCCACGCCGCGATCATCTCCCGCGAGCTCGGCGTCCCGGCCGTCGTCGGGACGGGTAACGGGACGCGACTGCTCGAGGACGGCCAGGAGGTCACCCTCGACGGCGACAAGGGCACCGTCCGCGCCGGCGTCGACGAGGAGGCCGAGCCCGGCGAGGAGTTCGAGCCCGTGGAGGCGGCCCGCCCCGAGACGCCGGTAAAGCCGATGACGGCGACGGAGGTGAAGGTGAACGTCTCGATCCCCGAGGCGGCCGAACGCGCGGCCGCGACGGGCGCCGACGGGGTCGGACTCCTCCGGATCGAGCACATGGTGCTCTCGCTCGGGAAGACCCCCGAGAAGTACATCAACGACCACGGCGCCCGCGCGTACCAAGACGAGCTGATCGAGGGCGTGCGCCGCGTCGCCGACGAGTTCTACCCGCGGCCGGTCCGCGTGCGTACCATCGACGCGCCGACCGACGAGTTCCGCGAGCTGGAGGGCGGCGAGGGGGAGCCCAACGAGCACAACCCGATGCTCGGGTGGCGCGGGATCCGGCGGAGCCTCGACAAGCCCGACCCGTTCCGGCAGGAGCTCGCCGCGTTCGCGCGCCTCTTCGACATGGGGTACGACAACTTGGAGGTGATGTTCCCCCTCGTCAACGACGCGACCGACGTCGAAGCGATAACGCAGCACATGCGCGACGCCGGCATCGACCCCGAGACGCACCGGTGGGGCGTGATGATCGAGACGCCGGCGAGCGCGCTGCAGATCGGGGAGCTGGCCGCCGCCGGTATCGACTTCGCCTCTTTCGGCACCAACGACCTCACGCAGTACACGCTGGCGGTCGACCGCAACAACGAGCACGTCGCCGGCCGGTTCGACGAGCTCCACCCCGCGGTGCTCCAGCTGATCGGCGACACGATCGAGACGTGCCGCGAGCTCGGCGTCGACACGAGCATCTGCGGGCAGGCCGGCTCCAAGTCGGAGATGGTCGACTTCCTCGTCGAGGAGGGGGTCTCCTCTATCTCGGCGAACATCGACGCCGTCCGCGACGTCCAACACGAGGTGAAGCGGACCGAACAGCGGCTCCTCCTCGACTCGGTGCGCTGAGGCCGTGCTGAACCGGATTTTGTCTCTCGGAGCCGAGAACGGAACGGTTGACATCCTCTCCGCGCTGAAGCGCGAGGTTTTCTCCTCAATTTTTCGGAACGGGTAAGACCCTCCGCGGTAACGGTTTCTTGAATGCAGCAGCCCGAGCCGCAGTCGTTCGACCGGGTGCTCTCCTCGATGTGTACCGAACCGCACCCCGCGGCCCGGGAGGCGGCCGAGCGCTACCTCGCGACGAACCCCGGCGACCCGGCCACCTACGAGGCGGTCGCGTCGCTGGAGACGCGCGCGGTCGAGCTGCTCGCGACGCTCGCGGCCCACCCCGAGCCGACCGACGCGGCGGGCTACGTCACCGCCGGCGGGACCGAGGCGAACGTGCAGGCGGTCCGCTCCGCGCGGAACCGACACGACGCGAGCGACGCGAACGTCGTCGTCCCCGAGAGCGGCCACTTCTCGTTCCACAAGGCCGCGGAGCTGCTCGACGTCGAACTGCGGACGGTCCCCGTCGACGACGACTACCGGGCCCGGACCGACGCGGTCGCGGCCGCCGTCGACGACGCCACCGCGCTGGTCGTCGGCGTCGCCGGCAGCACGGAGTACGGGCGCGTGGACCCGATCCCGGCGCTGACCGAGATCGCCCACGACGCCGGCGCGCTGATGCACGTCGACGCGGCGTGGGGCGGGTTCGTGCTTCCGTTCGCCGACCGCGCGTGGTCGTTCGGCGACGCCCCGATCGACACGCTGACGATCGACCCCCACAAGTTCGGACAGGCCCCCGTTCCCGCCGGCGGGCTCCTCGCCCGGGAACCGGCCGCGATGAACGCGCTCGCGGTCGACACGCCCTACTTGGAGACGCGGTCGCAGGCGACCCTGACCGGCACCCGGAGCGGCGCTGGCGTCGCCGGCGCGGTCGCCGCGATGGAGGCGCTGTGGCCCGACGGGTACCGCGAAGCGAGCGAGCGCGCGACCGACGACGCCGCGTGGCTCGCCGAGGCCCTCGCCGAGCGCGGCTACGACGTCGTCGAGCCGACGCTCCCGCTCGTCGCCGCGGCGCTCCCCGAGGCCGAGTTCGACGCGCTCCGAGAGGCCGGCTGGAAGGTGTCGCGGACGGCCGCGGGCGAGCTCCGCGTCGTCTGCATGCCCCACGTGACGCGCGACGCGCTTCGGGCGTTCGTCGCCGACCTCGACCGGATCCGCGCGTGAGCGACGCCCGACTCGGCGCGCCCGCTCCGCCGCCGCCGAGTTCGATTCACTCCCCGCCGCCGCCGAGTTCGACTCACTCCCCGTCGCCGGCGTACGTCTCCAGCGAGGCGAGCCGCCCGTCCGTGACGTCGAAGACGTCGACGAACGCGAACACCTCGTCGCCGTCGGCGTCCAGCAGTCGTCCCCGAACGGCGACGCCGGGGCCGGACGGGTACACCGCGTCGACGGCGTGGGTCGTGTCCGTCATCGGCCGCTCGTCGCGCATGAACGCCACGAAGCGGTCGCGCCCCTCGAAGGTGCGGTCCGGGCGTCGCTGGGCGAAGTCCGGGGCGAGCAGCCCTCGGAGCCGCTCGTAGTCGCCGGCGTCGAGCGCGTCGTAGTAGGCGCGGGCGAGGCCCTCGGGGTCCGCGGTCGGCGGGGCGGTCACGACGCGAGCGCCTCGAACTCCTCGGCGGAGGTGCGAGTCCCCTTCGAGATGACGGCGTCGCCGGCGCGCAGCACCGTGTCGATGTCGTGACCGATCAGCCACCCCTCGTCCGGGCGGCGGATCGCGATCACGCTCGTGGAGACGTCGGTCGTGGGGATCCCGTTCGTCACGCTCGTGCCCGCGAGGTCGCTCCCCTCCCGGACCACGGTCCGCGTGATGATCTCGTCCGACTCCTGGACCGCCATCTCCACGACTGGGTGGACGCCCAAGTTGCGCCTGACGCCTTCGGTGATCTTCACCGCGGCGTCCGAGATCTCCTCGGTGGCGACGCCGAGGTGGATCAGCCCGCGGAGCGAGACGGGGTCGTCGGCCTCTCGCGCGGCGCGGAGGGTCCACGCCTCGAACCGCGACTGGAGCGCGTCGACCTCGATCTCCAGGTTGGACACCTCCTCCGCGAGCTCCTCGTTGTTGAACAGGATCGAGCCGTACGCCAGGTCGACCGCGAGCTCGGAGAGGTTCTTCATCAGCACGATCGAGTCGACCGCGCGTTCCAGGTCGTCGATCGCGGGCTCGACCGGCTCCGCCGGCTCGAACGGCTCGCCCGCCAGCTCGGGGTACGCCTCGACGACGCCCGTCTCCGGGCCGCGGAGGAGCGTCACGTCGCCGACCTCGATCCGCGTCTTCGGTCCGGGGTTGAGGATCCAGTCGTCGTCGCGCCGGATCGCGATGACTCGGACCCCCGTCTTCGACTCCAAGTCGATGTCCTTGAGCGTGCGACCGGCGTAGCCGGAGTCCGACGCGACGGTGCCGCGGACGAGCGTCTCGACGCCGCCCGTGAGCGCGCCACGCATCGCGTCGGGGAGGCCGATCTCATCGGTGATGATCTTCGCGATGTCGCCCGCGGCGTCGGAGATCTTGTCCGCCGCGCCGACCACGCCGAGCACCGGCGCGAGCGTCTCGGCCTCGTCGGGGCTCCGCGCCGCGAGCATGAGGCTCATCCGCGCGCGCATCTGGAGGACGTCCATCCGGTGTTCGAGCTCGACGACCTCCTCGGCGATCGTCGGGCTCCCGTGGAGCACCGCCGAGTACGACAGATCGATCAGCAGCTCCGCGGTGTCTTTCATCTCCACGAGCAGGTCCTTCACGCTCGTCGGCTCGTACGTGACCGACAGCGGCGACTCCCGCCGGTCGAATCGTCCCATGCGAACACCCTCTCCGGCGCCGACTAAAAGGCTTGTCGCGGGGCGCTCCCGCCGATTGCGCGCGGGGCGCTCAGGGAGACGTCTCCGCCTCGTCGCCGGCGACGTAGGCGGGAGTCCCCCCCGCGTCGCCGTCTCTCTCCCCGTCGTTCGACACCCGCCGGGCGAGGTCGACGAGCGCGAGCCACGCCAGCAGCCGGGCCGCCCGGTCGCGCCACGTCGCCTCCCACTCCGGGTCGCGAGCGCGGTCGTGTCGCGGGACCGACTCGCGGGTCGCCTCGAACAGCGCCTCGGGCGTGACCGGGTCCTCGGGCGTGGCCTCCCGGAGAGCGGCCAGCGCCTCCGGCGCGAGCAGGACGCCCTCGCGGAGTCCCTCGCGGACCAGCTCCGGGGTCGGCTCCGCGTCGGTCCGCACGAACCCCCGCGACGTCTCCCGGACGAGTCCGAGCGCGCGGAGGAACGCGAGCCAGTCGTTCGCGACCCGCCGGTCGGCGAGCCCGCACCGGTCGCGGAGGCGGGCGCAGCAGTCGTCGGTGCTGCCGGGGACGAGCGGCACCGCGCGCTGGAGCTCGCGGAGGTCGTCGACGGCGGCCGGGGGGTCGGGGACGGGCTTGATTCGCATCGACGTCGATCCGCGACCGTCTCAGCGGTAGTCGAACGACTCGGCGAGCAGCTCCTCGTCCGTCTCGCCGACGGCGTAGACGGGGCCGTCGACGACGTCGACGGTGACCTTTGCCGGCGCGAAGACGCGCTCGTCGACCTCGTAGAAGTCCCAGCCCGCGTCCTCGAACACCTCGACGAAGGGGGTGCCGTACTCCTCGCGGGCGGTCGAGACGATCTGGTCGAAGCGGTCGTCGTCGCGCGCGACCTGCAGGTGGACCTCGCCGCCGTACGCGAGGGCGTCGTTCGTCCGACCCATCGCGAGGTCCTCGTCGCGGGTCACCGGCGCCATCGGCGCGGCGCCGGACGCGTGGAGCACGTCGGTCGGCTCGTAGCCGAGCTCCAGCAGGCGGAAGACGGCGAGCTCCGCCGCGCGGGCCGCGGTGGCGACCGAGCCGGCGGTCGAGCCGGTCGCGTACGCCGGGAGGAAGACGCCCTCGGGGTCGACCTCGGCGAGGTCGGCGACGTGCTCGGCGACCTCCTCGGTCGGGAGCGCGGTCGACTCGACGGTGAGCGTGGCGAACTCGGAGGAGTCGTAGTAGCCGACGCGCTCGAACTCCGCCTCCTGCCCGACGAGCGCGCGGGCGGGACCCGAGCCGAGCCCCTCGTAACCGGACTCGAAGTCGAGCTCCCAGCCGGCCTTCTGCGAACAGAGCAGCGCGATCGCGGGGTGGTCCGTCGACAGCTCCACGTACTGGCGGGGCGCGCCGGCGACCTCGCCCACGCGGGTGCGGAGGTTCGCGAGGCCGGCGGTCTGGATCTCGGCGAGCAGGAGCCCGGCCTCGACGCCGCCGGCGGCGTCGATCCCGAAGTCGACGACGGTGGCGCCGTTCTCCAGCTCGTAGCCGACGACGTCGAGCTCACCGGCGAAGTCGAGCGCCTCGTCGACGAGCTCGATCGCGGTCCGATTGATGCTTTCCATGCTCGATACTTTTCGCTCCCCGGTTAAGGGGTTTGTCTGTTGGCACCGCCGTCCGCGTCGCGCGCCCGTCGGCTCCGCTCAGTCGCCGTGGACTCCCGGGCTCAGTCGCCGTGGACTCCCGGGCTCAGTCGCCGTCGCCCGTCGAGATCGGTTCGACGCGGAAGACGTACCCCTCGTACGCGCTGTCCAGATTGGCCGGCCCTTCCGCGGCCGTGTGGTCCACGCAGAGGAGGGCGGTCGCCTCCACGGCGCCGGTTCCGGTCTCTTCCTGATACCGCTCGGTGACCTCGAACGCGGCCGGCTCGTCGCAGCCGCGTCGGTAACACTCCTCCGGGCCGTCGTCCGACGGTTCCGCCTCGTCGCCGCGCTCGCGGGCCTCCGAGATGTCGCGCTCGATCCGTCGGCGCTCCTCGTCGCGGGCCTGCTTGTCGCGCCCCGATTTGGTGTCCGGCATACCTGCCTCGTCACGCCTCACGGTGATAATTGTACGGTCGATCGTGACGGATCGGCGTCCGGAGTCGGTCCGCGGTTTCGCGCTACCAGAATCCGCCGTCGGAGTCGCTGTCGTCCCCGACGCCGCCCGGCCCGCTCGGCCCGCGCGGTCCGCTCGGCCGCGGGTCGGGGTCGATCTCGACCAGCTCGCTCTCGGCGCGCGGGTCGATCTCGCGTCCCTCGTCGTACCGGACGAACGAGAGGTAGAACGGCTCGCCGCAGCCGGGGTCGTCGACTTCGCTTTCCCGCTCGTCCCCGCCCTCTCCGTCGCTGGCGACCGCCCCGCCGACATCCGGCCCGCGAACCCCGTCGTGCGGGTCCCAGACGACCCCGTCGCTCTCGCCGCAGACGAATCTGACGCCGTCGACGCCATCCCGATCCTCGAACGGCTCCGCGGGGGCGACGTACGTCCACCCCTCGAGGGGGTACGGCGTCACGGCCTTGTCCGCGAGGTAGCCGTCGCGTTCGAGCTCGACGAGCGTCCCGCAGTGCGGACAGTAGTAGGTGACCGGATAGCTCATGGCCGACGTACGGGCGCCGTTTTTATACGCCCGTCGCCGACGCGTCGGCCTTCGCCGGCGGGGCCGGACGCCGATCCCGCCCGCGTCCGGATCAACATATTCACTACAACCCGTCACGAACCGGGTGATATGAGCTCGGACGACGTCTCCCGGCGCGCGTTCATGCGGACCGCGGGCGGCGCGACCGCTGCCGCCGGGGCGGCGACGGCGACGGCGGGGACCGCGGCGGCACAGGAGGAACAGCCGGTCTGGCCGAGCGGGGCCAGCAGCGGGAACGTCGGGTCGTATCAGGACGCCCGCGGCGAGAGCGAGGTGACCGTCTCCGTCGGCGCGGGCGACAGCGGTCTCGCCTTCGACCCGACCCTCCTGTGGGTCGACCCGGGAACGACCATCACCTTCGAATGGACGGGGAACGGCGGCGCCCACAACGTCCAGACCGTCGAGGGCGGCGGCCCGGCCAGCCTCGACAGCGGCGACCCGGTCGGCGAGGAGGGGTACACCTACGAGTACGAGACGAGCGAGGAGGACGTCGGCATCACGCACTACCACTGCGTTCCCCACACCGCGGTCGGCATGCACGCCGGCCTCGCCGTCGGCGGGGACATCGAGACCGAGTCGACGGGCGGCGGCGGCGGATCGAACGCCGTCTTCGTCCCGCAGGGCGCCCGCGCGCTCGGCATCGCCACGTTCATCGCGATGGTGAGCACGCTCGGGCTGGCGTTCGTCTTCATGAAGTACGGCGGGACGATAACCGGCGACGAGGAGTAGTCGGCGTTCGGCGCGACCGGCGCGACGGCTCCATTCTCGCGCGTCGTTCGGTCGACGGAGAGCGACGGTACTGCCCTCGGCGACGACTCCGTCGTCGTCGGCGACTCCCGACGCCGACCCGACCGGGGCTCCTCGGTTCGTCCCCTCGCTCGCTCGGGCCGTCCCCGCGGGTCACTCGCGTTCGCCGCTCCGGAGGCGGCGCGCGGCGTACGCGACACCCGCCAACGCCGCGAGCGTGCTGCCGACGCCGAACCCGGGGACGTCCTCGCTCGTCTCCCCGTCGCTCCGGTCAGTGTCGTTCGCCGTCCCCTCCGCGCCCGACGCCTCCTCCTCCTCCTCCTCGGCCGGGGTGTCGCCGTCGCTCGTCTCGTTCGACGCGTTCTCGCCGTCCCCGCCGACGCTCGCGTTCCCGCTCGTCCCGTTCGCCACCGCCGACTCCTCGTCGACGACCACCGACAGCGACGCCTCCGCGCTCACGCGCTCCGCGTTGTCGGCGTACGCGTCGACCGTTATCTCGTACTCGCGGGTCGTCTCGGCGTCGATCGCGATACCGTCCTCGGTGACCGACGTCCGGACCCCCGTCTCCGTTGCACCGTCCGACGCGTCGGCGGGAAACGTCACCTGCACCGCGGACCCGGAGAACTCGCCGATCGAGGCCGTCGACGAGTAGACGGGGCCGCCCTCCGCGGTCGCGACGGCGATGTCGACGCCGGCGTTCACCGGCTCGACGCTCGTCGTCCGCTCGACCGAGACCGTAACCGCGATCGGCTCTCCCGCCGCGGCCGTCGCCGGCGTCGCGGCCGCCGTCACGCCGATGGTCGCCTCCCGCGGCTCGACGGCGACGGGGGCGGCCATGCTGGAGTGGAGCGTGCAGACGTACTCGGCCATCGCCGCCGCCAGGTCGGGCGTGAGCGTGAACGAGACGGTCCCGTCCTCGTCGGTCCATCCGACCGCGTCTTCCGACTCGAAGGAGCCCCGACCGGACTGGCTCAGAAGCGGCCTCCCGTCCGCGTCGCGGAAGGCCAGCGGGTGGTTCTCTCCGGCGGTGTTCCGGACGGCGTACCGGCCCCCGACCCGGAGCCCGATCTCGGGGTTCTCCGCGCCGACGTCGGCCGTCGCGCCCTCCCCGTCGACCGAGGTCACCTCCCACGCGTTCGCGAACACGTTGTCGAGGATCAGCGTCGCGTCCGGTTCGCCAGCCGAGCCGGACTGCCCGGCCGCGGTTCCCGACGCGCCGGCGGCCGCCGTCAGCGCCGTCGCGCCGGTCGCGACCGCTCTGAGGAGGGTCCGCCGGTGCGGTCGGGATCGGCCGCGGCGACTCGTCGCGGGTCGTTCCGGGGATTCGCGCGGGGTCCGCGGCGCCTCGGTCTCGGCGGTCGCTTCGCCCGCGGATCCGTCCGTCCGGAGTTCGTCCATCACACGCGTCAGGGGCCGAAGCGGAAAGAGCGTTTCGAGGGACCGGGCCGGAAACGGTCTCAGTCGGCGTTGAGGAGCTCCCTGTACCCGTCGAGAAACCGGTCCAACACCGAACCGCGGTCGTACTCCGCGAAGTCGGGCTCGACGGCCCGACGGGGGAGGTCGCCGACGGCGACGAACTCGTCCGCGAGCTCGGCCGGGCTCGTGACGAGGCGGCCGCGCTCCCGGCCCTCCACGAGCTCGTGGGCGCTGGAGTCGGCCTGGTACTCGACGAGCGCGACGCAGCCGCACGCGAGCGCCCACAGCAGCTCCGTCGCGAACGTCTCCCACGTCGCCGTCGCGGCGACGACGTGGGTCCCCTTGTACAGCTCGACGCGCTCGCGGCGCGGGAGGTCGCCGAGGAACGACACCCGGTCGTCGATCCGGAGGTCGCGCGCGGTCGCCTCGATCCGCTCCCGCTCGGGGCCGTCGCCGACGACGGCGGCGGTCCAGTCGCGTCCGCGGAGCTCCGCGAGTCCGAGCAGGAACGTCTCGACGTTCGCGTGGCGGTCCAACCGTCGGGCGTACACCGCGTCGAACCGGTCGTCGACGCCGGCCGACTCGACGAGTTCGAAGTCGACGCTCTCCGGGACGACCCGCACGTCGTCGCCGTCGGCGCCGTGCTCGCGGACCCGCGTCTTCGTCGTCCGCGAGGGGGTCGTCACTCCGTCGGCGCTCCGGGCGAGGAATCGATAGCGCCGGGCGGCGTCCGCGGGGTGGTCGCGCCACCAGTCGACGACGACCGGCGTCCTCGTCAGCGTCCCCGCGACCGTCGCGCCGAGCCCCGGCGTCGGCGGGCTGTTGACCGCGTGGACGACGTCGGGATCGACGCGGCGGAGCGCGACGGGGAGCCGCGCCGCGAACGCCGTGGGCGACGGGTCCGTCGTCACCGACCGGTACTCGATCCCGTCCTCCTCGAAGGCGTCGTGATCGCCGCCCCACCAGCGCGCGCAGAGCCACGCGACCTCGTGGCCGCGGGCCGCGAGGCCGCGGGCGACTCGTCGCGTCCGCTCCCGGGCCGGCGTGTCGCCGTGACCCGGGGCGAAAAGCGAGGCGAACGCGACGCGCATACGGCGACCGGACGACGGGCCCGAATAAAAAGACACGGCATCGCGACGTGGTCGGCGGGGACCGGAACGCTCCGGCCACCTCCGCCACCCGAAACGGTTTCCCACCGCGGGCGGAACCGGACCCCATGCACCGGTACGACATCGAACGGTACCTCAACGTGCGGAACGCCGGCGGAGCGGACCTGGGGCCCGACGGTCGGCTCTCCTTCCTGCTGAACACGACCGGCACCGGCCAGGTGTGGTCTCTCGACGAGCCGCTGGGGTGGCCCGAACAGCACACGTTCTTCGAGGAGGCGGTCTCGTTCGTCGACTCGTCGCCCGAGCGCGCCGAGGCCGTCTTCGGGATGGACGAGGGCGGCAACGAGCGCGCCCAGCTCTACCGGCTCAACTACGAGTCCGGCGAGATCGTCGACCTCACCGAGCGCCCCGAGGCGAAGCACCGCTGGGGCGGCTGGGACTCCGAGGGCGACCGCTTCGCGTTCGCCTCCAACCGGCGCGACGAGTCCGTGTTCGACGTGTACGTGCAGGACCGCGACGCGACCGGCGACGACGCCGAGCTGGTGTGCGAGGGCGACGGCTGGCTCTCCGTCGCGGGCTGGTCGCCGAGCGACGACCGGCTGATCGTCCACGAGGCGCACTCCTCGTTCGATCACGACGTGTACACTCTCGACGTCGCGAGCGGCGACCTGACGCATCACACGCCTCACGAGGGCGACGTCCGGTACGGCAGTCCGGAGTGGGGACCGGAAGGCGAGTCGCTGTACCTCGTCACCGACCGCGACAGCGACACGCTCCGCTTGGAGCGGCTCGAGCTCGCGACCGGCGACTTCACCGTGGTCGCGTCCGGCGAGGGGTCGGCCCTCGAGGGCGGCGCCGGCGCCGACGAGTCGGACGACGCCCCAGAGAAGCCGGGCGGCGACGACGGCTGGAACGTCGACGGCGTCGCGGTCGACGAGGAGTCCCGCCGCGTCGTCTACTCGCGGAACGTCGACGGCTACACCGAGCTGACGGTCGGGGAGCTCGTCGACCCCGACCGGATCGACCCGTTCCCGGCCCCGGACCTCCCGAGGGGCGTCGCCGGCGGCGTGAGCTTCGGGCCGGACGGCGACCGCTTCGCGGTCACCGCGACCGGGAGCACCCACAACGCGAACGCCTACGTCGTCGACGCGACCACCGGCGAGACGGAGCGCTGGACCGCCGCCTCGACCGCCGGGATCCCGCCGGACACGTTCGTCGAGCCCGAGCTCGTCCACTACCCGACCTTCGACGGCCGGGAGATCCCCGCCTTCTTCTCCGTCCCGGAGACGGAGCCGCCCGAGGGCGGCTACCCCGTCGTCGTCGACATCCACGGCGGGCCGGAGTCGCAGCGCCGCCCCTCTTTCGCCTCGGTGAAGCAGTACCTGCTGAACAACGGCTACGCCGTCTTCGAACCGAACGTCCGCGGCTCCTCCGGGTACGGGAAGGCCTACTCCGCGCTCGACGACGTGGAGAAGCGGATGGACTCGGTGGCCGACGTCGAGGCCGGCGTCGAGTGGCTCCACGACCACCCCGAGGTCGATCCCGACCGCGTCGTCGCGATGGGCGGCTCCTACGGCGGCTTCATGGTGCTCGCCGCGCTCACCGAGTACCCCGAGCTGTGGGCCGCCGGCGTCGACATCGTCGGCATCGCGAACTTCGTCACCTTCCTGGAGAACACCGGCGACTGGCGCCGCGAGCTCCGCGAGGCCGAGTACGGCTCGCTCGACGAGGACCGGGAGTTCCTGGCGTCGATCTCGCCGATCAACAACATCGAGGCCATCGACTCCCCCCTGTTCGTCCTCCACGGCGCGAACGACCCGCGGGTGCCCGTGGACGAGGCCGAACAGATCGTCGAGGAGGCGCGCGAGCAGGGCGTCCCGGTGCGCAAGCTGATCTTCGACGACGAGGGGCACGGCTTCGCGAAGCTGGAGAACCGCATCGAGGCGTACCGCGAAGTCGTCGACTTCCTCGCCGAGCACGTCTGAGTCGACGCGTCTGAGATGGAGATCGGACGCGGGGTGAAGTGCGGAGCCGGCGCGGGACCGACGCCCGGGATATCGCGTCGAGCGCCCCGGGATTCGGCTCGTCGACGGGACGGTGAGGGGTCGCAGTAGTCTTATGCTGTACGACAAACATTATCTATCATGGGCATCGACGCAATCGCCGAGTCCACGGCGGCCTCGATGAGCGAGGGCCAGATGGGGGAGCTCCTCGAAGCGGAGGGGGTCGGAACGCTCGGGCTCCCGACCGACGACCTCCCGTATCTCCTCCCGATCTCGTTCGGCTTCGACGGGGACGCGACGCTGTATTTCGTCTTCTTGCTGTTCGGGTCCGAGAGCCGGAAGGAGACGCTCGTGACCGAGGCGGGACGGGCTCAGTTCCTGGTCTACCGCGCCGAGTCCATGTACGACTGGCAGAGCGTCTCGCTGACCGGCCGAATCACCGCCGTCGAGGAGGGGGAGTGGGACGAGCTCCGGAGCGCGATGGAGAACGCGTGGCACCCGAACGTCTTCTCGTCCGCGCATCCGATGCGCGGCGTCCGCGGCTACCGCTTCGAGATCGACGAGTGGACCGGGCTCCAACAGCGGGACGTCGGCGGAAAATGAGGGGCGCGACGCGCGCCGTCACCGGTCCCTAACGGGGCCGCGCCGTCATCGGTCCGACTACCAGTCCGGGCCGAAGTCCGGGTTCAGCTGGCGGTCGGTCCGACCGAGGGTGTCGATCTCCTCGACGTCCTCGTCGTCCAGTTCGAGCCCGATGCTCGCCCAGTTGTCGGCGATGTGATCCTCTCCCGTCGCCTTCGGGATGGCGGTGACGCCCTTCTCGCGGAGCCACGCGAGGCTCACCTGCGCGGCGCTGACGCCGTGCTTCTCGGCGATGTGAGTGATCGCCGGGTCGTCGAGCACGACCCCGCGGGCGAGGGGAGAGTAGGCGACGAGCTCGACGCCGTTGGCGTCGGCGTACTCGCGCAACTCCTCCTGCCGGAGCAGCGGGTGCATCTCCACCTGGTTCGCGAACGGCGCCTCGCCGAGCGCGTCGGTCGCGGCGTCGAGGTGGTGCGGCTCGAAGTTCGAGACGCCGATCCGGTCGATCAGGCCGTCGTCGCGGAGCTCGGCGAACGCGGGCAGCGTCTCCTCGGGGTCGTACGCGCCCGCCGGCCAGTGGACGTACAGCAGGTCGACGTACTCCGTGCCGAGCTTCTCGAGGCTCTCGCGGGTGGACGCGGCCACGTCCTCGGGCGCGAGCTGGTCGATCCACACCTTCGTGGCGAGGAACACGTCGTCGCGGTCGACGTCGGCCGCGGCGATCCCGTCGCCGACGGCCGCCTCGTTGCCGTATATCTGGGCGGTGTCGACGTGGCGGTAGCCGGTCTCCAGCGCGGTCTTCACCGACTCGGTGCACTGCGCCGGCTCGTCGTTCTCCCACGTGCCGAGCCCGAGCACGGGCATCCCGTCGCGGGTCGGTACGTCGAAGGACCGCTGTCGCTGTGACATGGCTCCGGGTAGTCGCGTGAGGGGAAAGTCGGTTGCGGTTCCGGTCATCCGTCGGCCCGCGCCCTCGGTTATCGGCTCGCGGGAAGCGACGGGCGATACTTAACAACTGAGTCACAAGTATCGACGAGGGAATGGCGAGCTACTACGACTGGCTGCTCGCGGTGATCGCGGCCGCGATGATCGTCGGTGTCGGGGCGAGCGTCCACTCCGCGGTGGCCCTTCACCAGGGGCTCGCCGGCGGGAGCCTCGTGTCCACGCTCGTCCTCTACGAGATTCTCTTCCGAAACCCGCCGACCGAACCGACCCGGTCGCCGACCGCCGCGTCGGTCGCCGTCGGGGTCGGATGGCTCCTCACCGCCGTGCTGATGTACTGAGCGCGGCCTCCCGCCGCCCGTCACTCCAGCAGCGCCCGCGAGGAGTTCGTCACGACGAGCAGGCTCGACGCGCCCATCGCGACCGCGGCGAACAGGGGGTTGAGCAGGCCGGTGACCGCGAGCGGGATCGCGACCGCGTTGTACAGGAACGCCCAGCCGATGTTCCCCTTCACGCGCCGGCCGGCCGCCCGCGACAGCTCGAAGACGGTCGCGACCGAGCCGAGGTCGTCGTCGACGATCGCCACGTCGGCGGCGTCGGCCGCCATCGCCGTGCCGCCGCCGAGCGCGATCCCGAGGTCCGCGGCGGCGAGCGCCGGCGCGTCGTTGGTCCCGTCGCCGACCATCACCGTGAGCCCGCTCGCCTTCAGCCGCGTTATCGTCTCGGCTTTCCCCTCCGGCGGGACGCCCGCGAAGACCGAGGAGACCGCCTCGTGCTCCTCGAAGACGGTCGCCGCGCGCTCGTCGTCGCCCGTCAGGACGACCACGTCGACGCCCTCGTCGGCGAGCGCGGTCACCGTCTCCTCCCACCCCTCGCGCAGCTCGTCGCCGACCACGACGACGCCCTCGGCGGCGCCGTCGCGCCCCACCGCGACGGGGACGCGACCCACGTCGCGCGCCTCGGCGACCGCCCGCCGGATCTCGTCGGGGACGGTCCAGCCGCGCTCGTCGAACAGGGCGGGGTGGCCCACGACCACGTCGGTCCCGTCGACCGTCCCGGAGACCCCGCGGGCGTGGCTCTCGAAGCCCTCGACCGCGAGCGCGTCGGTCGCGCCTCCGGCGTCGCCGCCGGCGGTCGCGCCGGCTCCGTCGTCGGGCGACGCCGACTCGGTCGTCCCGCCGTCGGCGACCGCCGCGGGGACGGGCGACGCGTCCGGGTCTCCGCGAGCGTCTCCGCGCGCTCGCGCCGCGGCGATGGCCCGGCCGACCGGGTGGGCCGACCGCTCCTCCAACGCGGCCGCGAGCCGGAGGAGGTCGTCGTCGACGTCGGCGGCGATCACCTCCATCTCGCCGGTGGTGAGCGTCCCCGTCTTGTCGAAGACGACGGTGGTCGCGTCGCGGACCCGCTCGAAGACGGTGTCGTCGAAGATCACGATGGACCGCTCGAGCGCGTCGCGGATCCCGGCGGCGACCGCGAGCGGGGTCGCGAGCCCGAGCGCACAGGGGCACGAGACGATGAGCACCGTGAGCCCGACGAGCATCGCCTCGGTGACGCCGTTGCCGAGCGCGAGGTTCGCGGCGGCGGCGACGACGGCCACCGCGAGGACGACCGGGACGAAGACCGTCGCGAGCCGGTCGGCGAGCTTCTGGACGCCGTGGTTCCCGCTCTGGAGGTCCCAGACGAGCTCCGCGACGCGGTCGAGGCTGGAGCTCGCGTCGGGACCGACCGCGATCGTCAGCGAACCGTCGGCGACCACGGAGCCGCCGACCACGTCGTCGCCGGCGGTCTTCCGGACCGGCATCGACTCGCCGGTGACGACCGACTCGTCGACCGCGGCGTCGCCGGCGACGACCTCGCCGTCCACCGGGACGCGCTCGCCCGCCCGCACGAGCAGGCGATCCTCGGGTTCGAGCGCGTCGATGGCGACTTCCTCCGTCTGGGTGACGGCCCCCGCATCGGCCGCATCGGAGCCGCCGGAGGCGTCGCCGGTCCCGACGACCCGCCGAGCGCTGTCGACCTGCACCGCGGTGAGGTCCGAGAGGAGCTCCGTCGCGCGCTTCTTGATCGAGTCCTCGTAGCTGTTGCCGACGGTGACGATCACGATGATCGCGACCGTCACGTCGTAGTAGATCGACGGCGACTCGACGAATATCACCGCGAGCGTGCTGTAGACGTACGCGCTCACCGCCGCGATGGCGACGAGGAGGTCCATGTTCGGCGACCGCGTCTTCGCGCTGACGTAGGCGCCCCGCAGTATCGGCTTGCCGGTGAACAGGAGGACGACGGTCGTCAGGACCGCGATCACGATGAAGAAGTACGTCCCCGACGTCGACGACATCGCCTGGTCGAGGTACTCCAGGGTGCGCTCGTTGTAGAAGGGGAACGCGAAGTAGGTCGGATAGATGATGACGATGTACTGCAGCATGACGGCCATCCCGACGAGCACGCCGGCCGCGAGCCGGGCCGTCGCCATGTTGTCGGCCTGCCGGCGCGCGAAGGCGTCGTCGCGGGGGTACGCGCTGTAGCCGAGCCCGCTCACCGCCTCCGAGAGGTCGTCGGTCGAGACGCCGTCCGGGTCGTGGTCGATCCGGACGGTGTCCGTGACGTAGCTGGCGCTCGCGGCGCTGACGCCCTCCGTCCGGGTCGCGACCGTCTCGATGAACGCCTCGCAGGTCGCGCAGTGCATCCCGTCGACCTCGAGGAACGTCGCCTCGTGGTCGGCCGGGACGTCGTCGCCGGCCTCATCGCCCCCGGCCTCCCCGCCTTCGTCGCCCGCGCGTCGACGCTCCCGAACCGCGTCGGCGTCGACGTCGACGTCGCCGAGGGCCGCGTACACGTCTCGACAGCCGGGACAGCAGAACTCGTTGCCCGCGTCGTCGGTCACGTCGACGCCGTCGGTCGGGAGTTCACAGAGGGTGCAGTCGGGCGCGCTCATCGGTCACATCCCCCCCATCGTCCCGGCGTCGAGCGGGTTCCAGAACGGGAGCCGCGGGTGCGGCACGGAGATTCCGACCGACATCAGCCCGTGCGCGAACAGGACGTAGCCGAGCGCGACGAAGGCGACGCCGAGCAGCCGGTGGATCCGGCGCCGGTGGACGGCGTCGACGCTCTCGATCACGGTGCCGTAGAGGAAGACGGCGGGCATCGTCCCGATCCCGAGCGCCGCGAGCGCGATTCCGCCGCTGACCGCCGAGCCGCTGGCGAACGCGTAGAGGTACGCCGGGTAGAGGATCGGGCAGGGGAGGAGGCCGTGGACCGCGCCGAGCCCGACGATGCCGGGGCCGTTCGCGAGCCGGTCGACGTGGCCGGTGAGCCAGCCGGTGACTCGTTCGAGTCCCGGGAGGTGGATCCCCCCGGTCGCGCCGCCGAGCGCGTACCGAACGCCGACGAGTATCACGGCCGCGCCGACGCCGAGGCCGACGACGCCCCGGACGAGCTCCGCCGCGCCGGTCAGCGTCGCCGTCGTGACGAGGACGACCCCGCCGAGCGCGCCGAGCGCCGCGCCGATGGTCGCGTAGCTCGCCGCGCGGCCGAGGTTGAACAGCGCGTGCTGGCGGACCTCGTAGGTCGTGAGGTGGCTCCCGCGACCGTCGGAGGCCGCGGACGCGGCGGCCCCGCCGCTCGCCGCGCCCCCGCCGTCGGTCCGGCCGTCCCCCTCGCGCATCCGGCCGGCGTACACCGTCACGAGCGGGCCGCACATGCCGATGCAGTGGGCGCCGCCGAGCAGCCCGATGGCCAGGAACAGCAGGACGTCGGTCCCCAGAAGCGTCGAGATGTCCATGGGCGTGTGTTACCGCGTCTTGGCGTCGCGGGCGGTAATGGGTTTCGTCGGGGACGAGACCGACGGTCCGCGACGGCTGCGGCGCACGTCACTCCTCCGCGAAGACGGTCGCGTACATCCCCCCGGTCTCGTGCGGGATGCAGACGTAGTCGTAGCGCCCGGCGACCTCGAAGGTGTGCGAGAAGCGGTCGCCGTTCTCCAGTCCGCCGCCGAAGTCGGACGCCCACGCCTCGCGGGCGGTCTCCTCGTCCTCGTAGCCGCCGGAGGCGAAGTACTCCGCCGCGTCGGGGATCGCCGCCTCGTAGGCGGTCACCGTGTGCGCCCGCGAGCTCGTGTTCTCCCAGACGACCGTGTCCCCGACGGACACGGTCAGCTCGGCGGGGCGGTACCCGGACGCGACCATCCCGACGTCGTAGTCCGGCTCGCCGCCGACGCCGGCGCAGCCGGCGAGGGACGCGGTCGCCCCGGTGCCGACGCCGGCCGCCCCGATCCGCCGGAGGAACCGTCTGCGATGCATACCCGTCCTCGGGGTTTCAGTCGTTTCAATATCGCGGTTCGCCCCACCGCGTGGGAACCGTCGCGGGCCTCGGGAAGCGGCCGACCGCTCCGTCCGACGGCTCGGCTCCCGTCACGGGTCCACGAGCTCGTCGAACACCCGCCGCTGCGCGGCCGCGAGGTGCTCGGCGAACGTCGACCGGGCGATCCCCACGGCCGCCGCGACCGCCTCCGCGTCGGCCTCGCGCGGGTACTCGAAGTACCCGAGCCGGTGGGCGGTCCGGACGACCTCGCGCTGTCGGTCGGTGAGCCGGTCCCGATCGACGACGACCGGGTCGCAGTCGCCCGACGCGCCGGACCGGGTGAGCCGTTCGAGCGTGACCGACGCCCCCGTGGCCTCGACGGTCTCGACGATGTCGCCGATCGGGTCGCCGGTGGGCAACGAGAGCGTGAGCAGGATCCGGTCGGGGGCCGTCCGGACCGTGACGTCGGAGACCGGGTGGCCGAGCGACTCGATCGACCGGCAGGGGTACGGCTCCGTCGGAGGGCTCCGGATCCGGTAGACGTACTCGCCGTCGGCCGCGAACACGGGATCCGCGTCGATCGGCCGCTCTGTGCGGAACTCCGAGACGACGGCGTCGTCGAGGCGGACGCGTTCCACGCCGGTGGCGACCGTCCCGTCGGGGAGCGCCTCGGCGACCGGCGCGTGCGGCGGGTCCCGGACGGCGAGGCGAGCGCGGACGCCCCGCGACCCGCCGGCGGGCTCGTCGGGTATCGGGCCGTCGCGGTCGTCGTCGGCGTGGGGGTCGGTCGAACCGTCGGCGGACGACGAGCGACGTGACCCCCGCGACATGTTCGAATTAAGCCGACGGACCGGTAAAAGAACGGTCCCGAACGAGTACGTCCGTCGACCGAGCCGCGCGTGGAATTTATAAAACCCCGTCGTGGGACGGACACGACTCTCCCGGCCGGAAACCGTTCTATCGACGATGACAGCGCGCGGGCTCGACGGGGTCTCGATCGGTATCGTGGGCGGCGGCGTCGGCGGGCTCTCGGCGGCCGCGCACCTCGCCGACGCCGGGGCCGAGGTGACGCTCTACGAGCGCCGCGAGCGCGTGGGCGGGGTGGCCGGCCGGCTGGAACGCGACGGGTTCCGGTTCGACACCGGTCCCTCGTGGTACCTCATGCCGGACGTGTTCGAACGCTTCTTCGAGCGATTCGGCCGCGAACCGGAGGACTTCTACGAGCTGGAGCGGCTCGACCCGCACTACCGCGTGTTCTGGGACGACGGGGACCGGGTCGACGTCCCCGCGGACCCGGACGCGGCCGCGGCGCTGTTCGACTCGTACGAGGCCGGCGCGGGCGACGCGTTTCGCCGGTACCTCGACGACGCCGAGACGGCCTACGAGGTCGGACTGGACAGCTTCGTGCGGCCGGGGCGGTCGCGGTTCCGCGACTACCTCTCGACCGACGTCCTCGCCGGCGGCCGCAAGCTCAACCTGTTCGACACGCTCGACGAACACGTCGCGTCGTACGTCGAGCACCCGAAGCTCCGCCAGCTGCTCCAGTACACCCTCGTCTTCCTCGGCGGGTCGCCGTACAACACCCCCGCCCTGTACCAGCTGATGAGCCACGTGGACTTCGGGCACGGCGTCTACTACCCGCTCGGCGGGATGTACGAGGTGATCGAGGCGATCGAGGCGGTCGCGACGGCGCAGGGCGCGGACGTCCACACGGGGGTCGGCGTCACCGGAATCGAGCCGGGCCCCGACGAGGTCGCCGTCGAGCTGGGCGGCGACCGCTACGTCCACGACCGGGTCGTCTGTAACGCGCCGCCCGAGCACGTCGAGCGCGAGCTGCTCCCCGAGGGCGCGGTGCCCCGTTTCGGCGACTACTGGGACCGGCGGACGTACGGCCCGAGCGCCTTCCTGCTCTACCTCGGCGTGGAGGGGTCCCTCGACTCGCTGGCGCACCACACATTGGCGCTGCCGACCGACTGGAAGCCCCACTTCGACGCCATCTTCGAGTCGCCCGCGTGGCCCGAGAACCCGACGATATACGTGAACGTCCCCTCGCGCACCGACCCGTCGGTCGCGCCGGAGGGCCACGAGACGGTCGTGACGCTCGTCCCGATCGCGCCAGGCTTGGACGACGGCCCCGACCGCCGGGCCGCGTTCCGCGAGCGCGTCCTCGACGCGGTCGCGTCGTACACCGAGACCGACCTCCGCGACCGGATCGTCGTCGAGGAGTCGGCGTCCGTCTCCGACTTCGCTGACCGGTTCGACCGACCGGGCGGGAGCGCGCTCGGGCTCGCGCACACGATGAGACAGACGGGACCGCTCCGCCCCGGCCCGCGGGTCCGGGGGGTCGACCGGCTCTACTACGTCGGCGGGAGCAGCAACCCCGGGATCGGCGTCCCGATGTGCCTGCTGAGCGGGGAGCACTGCGCCGACGCGGTCGCGGCGGACGTCGCCGGCGGTCCTTTCGACCGGATTCCGCTGATCGGGCGATGAACGGGAGACTTTGGATCGACCGTTCATTATCGGGCCGCAGAAGCTGAGGTTTTCGAACTATTCCGCCCGAGACCGGAATCCGTTGAGAAACCCTTACCTGTCAGGTTGGTCCATTTAATTGTCCCGCGACGTAAGGAGGTACGTCGCATGATCGAAACAGCAGCGGCCGACCTACTCGCGCAGGGAATCGTCCCGCTCGAAATGACTCAAACCGACGTGTTCCAAGCGATTCAGAGCGATCAGCTCCTGAGCGCGTCGCTCTGGATAAACATCGCCCTCGCGGGCCTGTCCATCCTCCTGTTCGTGTACATGGGCCGGAACGTGGAGGACCCCCGCGCTCAGCTGATCTTCGTCGCCACGCTGATGGTACCGCTGGTGTCGATATCGAGCTACACCGGACTCGTCTCCGGACTCACGGTCAGCTTCCTCGAGATGCCGGCCGGACACGCGCTGGCCGGTCAGGAGGTGCTCACTCCGTGGGGCCGGTATCTCACGTGGGCGCTGTCGACGCCGATGATCCTCATCGCGCTCGGCCTGCTCGCCGGCTCGAACATGACGAAGCTGTTCACGGCCGTCGTGGCCGACATCGGGATGTGCGTCACCGGTCTCGCGGCCGCGCTGACCACGTCCTCATACATGCTACGCTGGGTCTGGTACGTCATCAGCTGCGCCTTCTTCGCCGTCGTCCTCTACATCCTGCTCGCCGAGTGGGCACGGGACGCAGAGGTCGCCGGCACCGCCGAGATCTTCAACACGCTGAAGGTGCTCACCGTGGTCCTGTGGCTCGGCTACCCGATCTTCTGGGCGCTCGGCGCCGAGGGGCTCGCGGTGCTCGACGTCGCGATCACCTCGTGGGCGTACAGCGGGATGGACATCATCGCGAAGTACCTCTTCGCGTTCCTCCTCCTGCGGTGGGTCGTCGACAACGAGAGCGCGGTCGCCAAGGTGGCCTCGGGCCTCGGCTCCGCCTCCGGCGGCGCCTCGCCCGCCGACGACTGAGGCCGGCCGACCGCCCCGCGGTTCCACTCTTCCTTTTTGCCATCGCTCCGTCCAGCCGGTCGGCCGCCGGTCCGGCCGAGAGCAAAGCGCTAAACCCGCGGCGGCGGTGGAACGGGACATGAAGCAGGCCATCGTCGCCCGCACGGACATCGGCATGGGCGAGGGGAAGCTCGCCGCGCAGGTCGCGCACGCGTCGCTGTCGGCGTACCAGGACGCGGGGCGCCGCGCCCGCAAGAAGTGGCAGGGCGACGGACAGAAGAAGGTCGTGCTGAAGGGCGACTCCGAGAGCCAGCTGTTCGCGCTGGCCGACAAGGCGGAGACGGAGGGGATCCCGTACGCCATCGTCCGAGACGCGGGCCACACCCAACTGGAGCCGGGGACCGTCACCGCGCTCGCCGTCGGGCCCGCCCGCGACGACACCGTCGACCGCGTGACCGGCGACCTCTCGCTGTACTAGATGGCCTCCGAACGCGACCTCCGCGAGGCGCACCCGACCGAGCGCGCGGTCGGCATGGACTACTACGTCAGTGACGCCGACGGGATCGGCGGCCGGCTCCGGGAGTCTCCCGAGGACTTCCGCGTCCGCGAACTGGAGGCGTTCGAGCCGGAGCCGCTCGGCGCAGACCGCGGGAGCTACCCCGAACTTGTCGTCCGCGTCACGCTGCGCGACTGGGACACGAACGACTTCGCGCGCCGGATCTCCGACGCGCTCGGGATCAGCCGCGAGCGCGTCTCGTGGGCCGGCACGAAGGACAAGCGCGCGGTCACGACGCAGCTGTTCACGCTCCGCGAGGTCGACCCCGACGACCTCCCCGCGATCCGCGGCGCCGAGATCGAGGCGCTCGGTCGGGCCGGCCGGCGGCTCTCCTTCGGCGATCTGGCCGGAAACGCCTTCGAGATCCGGGTCGCCGACGCGGTGGGGGAGGCGCCCGGCCGCGTCGCCGACGCGGTGCGCGACCTCCGCGGGTTCGCGGGCGACGAGAGCGACTCGGTCGACGCCGCGAGCGCCGACACCGACCTCGCGAGCGGCGCGACCGTCGGCGTCCCGAACTACTTCGGCCAACAGCGGTTCGGAAGCCGGCGGCCCGTCACCCACGTCGTGGGGCTCGCGATCGCCCGGAACGACCCGCGCGAGGCGGTCCGGCTGTACGCGGGTAACCCCGCCCAGACGGAGCCTGACGACACGCGGGCCGCGCGCGACCGCGTCGACGCGGCGTTCGGCGTGAACCCCGAGGTCGCCGGGGAGGGTATCGCGGGCGGGGCGGCCGCCGCCGACGTCGCCGACGCCGAGCGCTCCGCCGCCGACGGTACCGGCGACGGCGACTGGGGCGCCTGCCTCGACGCGATCCCGGGCAAGCTCCGGTTCGAGCGCTCGATGGTCCACCGGCTCGCCGACCGCGGCGTCGCCCCCGACGCGCCGCCAGACGACGAGGACTGGTGGCACGCGCTGGAGGCGGTGCCGTCGAACCTCCAGCGCCTGTTCGTCAACGCGGCCCAGTCGTTCCTCTTCAACCGGATCGCGAGCGAGCGGCTCCGGCGCGGCCTCCCGTTCGATCGCCCCGTCGCCGGCGACGTGGTCTGCTTCGCCGACGGCGACGCCCCCGACGAGCTGTACGCCCCCGATACAGACCGACTCCAGCGGGTCGACGCCGACCGCGTGTCGGTCGTCTCCCGGCACTGCGAGCGCGGCCGGGCGTTCGTGACGGCTCCGCTCGTCGGGACCGAGACCGAACTCGGCGACGGCGAGCCCGGCGAGATCGAGCGCGAGGTCCTCGCCGACGCCGGGATCGAGCCCGGCGACTTCGCGCTCCCCGGCGAGTTCGACTCCGCGGGCACGCGCCGGGCGCTCCTCCTGCGCACCGACCTCGACGTGGCGTTCTCGGACGGAGACCCCCGGTTCGCGTTCGCGCTCCCGAGCGGATCGTACGCGACCGTGCTGCTCCGGGAGTTCACGAAGAGCGGGCCGCTCGACCTCTGAGCGGGGTGCGGACCCTCGACCGATCCTCGTTCGTGCATTACCGAGGCGTCGAGAGCGTCGAAAACACCACGATACTGCGGCCCGTTCCGAGCCGTTTTTGTGCGGGAGCCGTCAATCGGGGCCATGACCCGGATCGTCGTCATCGACCTCCACGGCCAGTTCACGCACCTCGAGCGGCGGGCGCTCCGCGACATCGGCGTCGACACCGAGATCGTCTCGGCCGAGGAGCCGGCCGACGAGGTGGAGGCGGACGGGGTCGTCCTCTCCGGCGGCCCCGACATGGACCGCGTCGGCAACGCGCCGGACTACCTCGATCTGGACGTCCCCGTCTTCGGTATCTGCCTCGGGATGCAGCTGATCGCGGCCGAGCTCGACGGCGAGGTCGGCGGCGGCGACTACGGCGGCTACGCCGACGTCGACGTGGAGATCGTCGACGACGAGGACCCGCTCGTCGGGTCGCTCTCGCCCGACACCCGCGTGTGGGCCTCGCACGCCGACGAAGTGAAGTCGCTCCCGGAGGGGTTCGCCCGGACCGCCACCTCCGACGTCTGCGGCATCGAGGCGATGTCGAACCCGGAGGCCGACCTGTACGGCGTCCAGTGGCACCCGGAGGTCGCCCACACCGAGCGCGGCGACGAGGTGTTCGAGAACTTCGTTTCGATCTGCGAGTCGGCGTAGACGCTCCCCCCGTTTTCGGCCCCGCTCACTCTTCCACCCGCGCGGTCAGTACCGGCGCCTCGCTGTGTCGCACGACCCGCTCGGCGACCGATCCGGCCGCGATGAACCGGCCGACCCCGGTCCGACCGTGCGTCCCCATCACGATCAGGTCGGCCCCGTAGTCGTCCGCGGCGTCGAGGATCGCCTCGTGCGGCCGGCCGCGCCGGAGGTGCCTCTCGACCGGAACGCCGCGCTCCGCGCCGGCCGCGGCGACGGCGTCGAGCGCGCGCTCGCCGCGCTCCTCCTCGCGCTCGACGACCACGTCCCAGCGGTCGGCGCCGGCGATCGTCTCGTCGACCACGAACAGCGCGTGGATCCGCGCGCCGGCCAACTCGGCGATGCTGCCCGCGTGTTCGACGGCGTCATCGCTCCCGGGACTCCCGTCGGTCGCACAGAGGATCTCGTCGTACATCGCGGCCGAGTCTTCCCCCGCGGCTCAGAGCCGGTACCGGCGGACGTGTTCGGTCCCGCAGCTCGGGCACTCACGTCGGTACTCGACGGTCCCGCCGGTGGTGACCGCCTCCCACTCGCCCGCGTCGTCGACGAACCCGCACTCCTCGCAGGCGAGGGCGCTTCCGTCGAGCCGAGCACGGAGCCGATCGAACGCCGACGTGCCGCCGTAGCTCGATGACATGCGGTAACAGTTCACAATACTTCGATTAATAGCTGTCGGTGAGGGTCCCGTGGGGACCGCGCCGCTCCCGTGCGTCGCTCTCGGACCCGTGACGCGCGTCGAGGCCGCGACGGTCGGACCCGTCGTCGGGATAGTCGGACCCGTCGTCAGCGTAGTCGGACCCGTCGCCAGGCTCGTCGGACTCGTCGAAAAGCGGGAGGAAACGACCGCTTACTCCGCGAACAGCTCATCGACCGCCTCGCCGGCGGTCTCGGCCGCCTCGCGGGCGACCGCGTCGGGGTCGGGGTCCTCCGGGGCGTTCAGGTAGACGTCGACGTCGAGCACGCCCTCCTCGAACGTCACCGTGACGTCGAGGTCGGTCACCGCCGACTGGTCGTAGTGGGCGAAAATGACGCCCTCCGCGGCCTCGGCCGCGGTGCGGACCACTTCGTCGTCCGACGGCTCGTCGCTCATCGAACGCTTACGCGCCGCCCGCGCCCGGACCGCCCGGGCCCATCGGACCGCCGCCGCCGGCGCCGCCCTGAAGCATCTGCTGGAGCTCGCCCTGCAGGTCGTCGAACTGCTCCTCGACGCGCTCCTCCTGTTTCTGGAGCTGCTCGACGCGGACCTCGAGCGAGTCGACCTTGTTCTCGAGGTCGTCGTAGGCGGACTCGTAGTCCGTCTCGACGAGGACCTCGCCGATCTCGCGGTACATTCCGGCGTCCTCGTCGACGTCTTCGAGGGCGTCGAGCGCCGTCTTCGACTCGTTGAGCGCGGTCTGCGCCTGCTCCCTCTGCTCGGCGACCTGCTGTGCGGTCTCCTGCAGTTCCTGAAGCTCCTCGATCTTCTCCTGTGCCTCGGGCGGCATGTTCCCTTGCATAGGCGAAGTGAGGCGGTCCGGACGGAAAAACCCACGTCTTCGTCCCCATCGGCCGTACCGCCGGAGAGGGACCGTGAGCGGGCGGACAGCGGGGGATCTCCGAATCGGGTCGGCGGTTACCCGCGACCGGACGCGGCCTCGACCCGCTCCGCGACCTCGACGAGTCGGGACCAGCTGTTGATCCCGGCGCGGAGGGCGACGAGGTCGTCCGCGGCGACCCGGACCCGAACCGCGTCGCCGTCGCGGGAGACGGTCGCGGCCGAGCGCGCGTCGTCGATCTCGCCGACCTCGGGGGCGAGCGCGTCGGCGACGAGCCGTGCGCGCCGCTCGGAGGGGTAGGCGAACGAGAGGACCGTCTCGTGTGCGCGGGACGCCGTCACGGTCGGATCGGCCCGGACGGTTACTCGACGTTCACTTCCTTCACGTCGCCGCCGCGCTCCTTCAGGAGGACGCGGTGGCCGCAGTACGGGCAGCGCACGCCGCCGTACTCGTCGAGGGTGACGTCGCGCTTACAGCGGGAGCACTTGTAGCTCATTACCTATTCCTCGTCGGCGAGCGCGGCGCGGATGGAGCGGCGGACGGTGCGGCCGCCGGGCGTCTCGGGGCGGTACGCGCCGCCCGTGAACGTCTCGCCGGTCTCCTCGTTCACCCAGATGCCGGTGCCCTTGCGCGTGACGTCGTCGCCGTCGACGGTCGCGTTGCGCATCTCCTCTTCGATGTCCTGGACCCGCTTGCGGGAGACCCGGCCGTAGCGAGCGCCGAATCGGCCCGCACTACCGGTGCTTCGTGCCTTGTCCTCAGCCATAGTGAGTCCGTCTACCGCCAGCGCGGGTAAAAAGGCTACGAGTCGGGGGCGCCGCGGGGGACGGGCCGACCGAGCCAGAGACGCGGAGATATCGACGCTTCGACCCCGCTGCGGGCGCTCGATTCGCGAGTCTGACATCGGTGGTCAACTGAGACACTGAAGCGGCGGCGCGCCGCCGAGCGGTCGCCATCGGCGACCGCGAGGGGCCCGCGAGGGACGCGGTGAGCGCTCGGAGAGCGCGAACCGCGAGGCTGGGGAGGCGTGAGGCGTATCACGGTGCGGTCGGACGGGACTCAAAGGGGCTTTGGAGGCGTTCGGTTTCGATCCGTTGTCGACCACGTCTAGCCGAGTGGCCGGGGCTTCGGAGGCGTTCGCTGCCGTTCCAGCGGTTACTGTTTATAAGTAATCGACCGTATCGCCGGGTCCGTACTCCGAGTATCGACCGCAACGCCTTTCACAACTAAGTAATATCACTAAGTTGTATGCAAGGATTCGACGGCTTCAGCGACGTGAGCGAGACCGACGTGACGAAGGCGATCGGCAACGAGTGGACCGACGGCTTCCTCGAGTTCACCGACTCCGAGGTCATCGTCCTCGGCGGCGGTCCGTCCGGATTGATGGCGGCCAAGGAGCTGGCCGAGCGCGGCGTGAAGGTCATGATCGTCGAGAAGAACAACTACCTCGGCGGCGGCTTCTGGCTCGGCGGGTTCTTGATGAACACCGTCACCGTCCGGGACCCCGCCCAAGAGATCCTCGACGACCTCGACGTCGACTACGAGCCGGTCGAGGACGTCGACGGCCTCTACACGTCGGCCGGCCCCGAGGCCTGTTCCGGGCTGATCAAGGCCGCCTGCGACGCCGGCGCGCGCGTCCAGAACATGACGGAGTTCACCGACCTCGTCGTCCGCGAGGACCACCGCGTCGGCGGGATCGTGATGAACTGGACGCCCGTCCACGCGCTCCCGCGCGAGATAACCTGCGTCGACCCCATCGCGGTCGAGTCCGACCTCGTGATCGACGCGACCGGCCACGACGCGGTCGCGATCAGCAAGCTCGACGAGCGCGGCGTCCTCTCGGCGCCCGGCATCGAGCACGCGAAGGAGCACAACACCGGGATGGACCAGACCGGCGACGGCGAGTACGGCGCCCCCGGCCACGACTCGCCCGGCCACGACTCCATGTGGGTCGGCGAGAGCGAGGACCGAGTCGTCGAGCACACCGGCGTCGTCCACGACGGACTGATCGCGACCGGGATGGCGGTCGCGACCGCTCACGGCCTCCCCCGGATGGGCCCGACGTTCGGCGCGATGCTCGTCTCCGGGAAGCGCGCCGCGCAGTCCGCGCTCGACGAACTCGGCGTCGACGGCCCCGACGTCCGTCTCTCCGCGGGCGACGCGCCCGCGCCGGCCGACGACTGAGGCGCGGTCCGAGACGCGAACACCTCCCCCCGCCAACGCTCAGCGCCACGCTGACGACGCTCCTCCCCCGACGGATTTATTGTCGGTATCCGCAGAGCGACACCCATGTACTGGCGGGGCCACGTCGGCATCGCGCTGCTCGCGTACGCGCCGGTCGCGGGGGCGGTCCGGGTCGCCGGCGAGCCCGGACTGGCGGTCCTCGGCGCGGCGGTCGCCGTCGCGTGCTCGACGCTCCCCGACCTCGACCACCGACTGCCGGTCGCGCACCGCGGCCCGACGCACACGGTCGCGTTCGCCGTCGCCGCCGGGGCGTTCGCGGCGCTCGCGGCCGGGGTCGCTCCCCCTGCGAGCGCGCCGACCGGGGTCGCCCTCCCGCCGTGGACCCCGGCCTTCGTCGGCGGCGTCGCGACCCTCTCGCTCTGTTCGCACGTCGCCGGCGACGCGATCACGCCGATGGGGATCCGGCCGTTTCGCCCCCTCTCGGCGTGGCACGTCACGCTCGACCTGACGCCGGCGGCGAACCCGCGAGCGAACCGGCTGTTCCTCGGGGTCGGCGCCGCCGCCCTCGCGCTGTCGGTCGGACTCACTCCCTGACCGAACGCGTGACCGCGTCCGACGCCCGGCGAACGTCACGAACGTTCACTCGCTCCCGACTCAACCGTGTGCCTTTTTGCGGGCGTGCGCCGAACCCGGCGGTATGCGCAACGCAAAGATCGTCTGTACGATCGGTCCCGCGTCGGCCGACGCGGGGATGTCCGTCGTCCGGCTGAACGCCAGCCACGGGACGACGGCCCACCGCGAGAAGGTCATCGAGCGGGCCCGCGCGGTCGACGACGCGATCGATGACCCGCTCGCGGTGATGGTCGACCTGAAGGGTCCGGAGGTCCGCACCGCGGAGCTCGACGAGCCGATCCGGCTCGCGACGGGCTCCGAGGTGACGTTCGCGGAGGGCGACGGCGCCACTCCCGAGCGCGTGGGGCTCACGCACTCCATCGCGGCCGCCGGCCCGGACGACACGGTCCTCCTCGACGACGGCCGGATCGAGTGCCGCGTCGAGCGGGTCGACGGCGACGCCGTCGTCGCCACCGTCGTCTCCGGCGGGGAGCTCAGTTCGCGGAAGGGCGTCAACCTCCCCGGCGTCGCCATCGACGTCGACCTGATCACGCCCGAGGACGAAGACGAGCTCGACCTGGCCGTCCGGACGAACGCCGACTTCGTCGCGGCCTCCTTCGTGCGGAACGCCGCCGACGTCTACGAGATCGCCGACGAGCTCGAGGAGCGCGGCGGCGACGACATCCCGGTCGTCGCGAAGATCGAGCGGGCCGGCGCGGTCGAGAACCTCGACGGCATCGTCGACGCCGCGGACGGCGTGATGGTCGCGCGCGGCGACCTCGGCGTGGAGTGCCCGCTGGAGGACGTCCCCGTCATTCAAAAGCGGATCATCCGGAAGTGCGTCAACGCGGGCGTCCCCGTCATCACCGCGACGGAGATGCTCGACTCGATGGTCCACTCGCGCCGGCCGACCCGCGCGGAGGCCTCGGACGTCGCCAACGCGGTCCTCGACGGCACCGACGCGGTGATGCTCTCGGGCGAGACCGCCATCGGCGACGACCCCGTCAACGTCGTGGAGACGATGGACCGCATCGTCCGCGAGGTCGAGTCCAGCGACGAGTACGCGGAGACGCGCGAGCAGCGCGTCCCGGCCGCCGCGGAGGGCTCGCGAACCGAGGCGCTGGCGCGCTCGGCCCGCTACCTCGCCCGCGACATCGGCGCGTCCACCGTTGTCGCGGTGTCGGAGTCCGGCTTCACGGCCCGTAAGACCGCGATGTTCCGGCCGGGCGTCCCCGTGGTCGCGACGACCCCGAACGACCGGGTCCGGCGACAGCTCGCGCTCTCGTGGGGGGTCAGACCCGTCCTGACCGGGTACGCCAGCGACATGGAGGCGATCCTCGACAACGCGGTCGACGCCGCGCTCGACACCGGCGGCGCCTCGTCCGGGGACACGCTCGTGGTGCTCTCCGGGATGCTGACCGAGTTCGAGGGGACGAACACGACGAACACGCTGAAGGTCCACGTCGCGGCCGAGACGCTGGTGACCGGGAAGGCGGCGGTCGCGGGCCGCGTCGCCGCGCCCGTCCACCGGACCGACGACGGCGACCTGAGCGAGGTTCCCGCGGGCTCCATCGTCGCGCTCGGCCCCGGCTTCGAGGGCGAGTTCTCGGGTGACCTCGACGCGCTCGTCGGGATCATCGACGCCCGCGAGGGGATGACCGGCTACCCCGCCGTCGTCGCCCGCGAGCTCGGCGTCCCGATGGTCGCCGGCGCGACGCTCCCCGAGAGCGTCGCCGACGGGAGCGTGGTCACGCTCGACGGCGAGCGCGGCGTCATCTACGACGGCGACGTGATCGCGGCGGCGCGCAATCGATAGCCGGCCTCCCTCGCCGACCCGTACCCGCCAGCCATTTATCACCGACGCGCCTATCACCGGGCATGTCCAGCGATGAGGACGCCGACGGCGACACGCGGAGCCGGGCGAACGAGGCCCGAGACACCGACGGCGCCGGCGAGCGCCAGTGGCGGTTCGCCGTCGACGACGTCGGCCCGGACGGCGTCACGGAGGACACCGGCACTCCCGAAGAGGAGCCGATCGAACCCGGACCCATCGACGTCGAGAACGCCGTGTTCGTCGCGCTCGGGGTCGCGATCACGGTCGGCGTGCTGGTGTTCGGGTTCTGAGACACCTCGTCGACGGCGCGCGTCTTCCCCGGTTCTCAGCCGACGGCGCGCGTTCCCGCGTTTTCGCCGCTGACGGCCCGGCCCTCGTACTACCACTTATACCGCCGCGGCCGTACGTCCGGACATGGATCTGATCACGGGCGCCGGATCGCTCCTCCAGTCCGGACTGATCGGGCCGGACACGCTTCCCCTCCTGCTGTTGACGGCCGGCCTGCTGCTCTCTATGGCGGAGGCGCTCGCGCCGGGCGCGAACTTCATCGTCGTCGGTATCGCGCTGATCGGCGCGGGGCTCGGCGGGCTCCTGCTGACGTCGCTCGGTATCGCGGGCGCGGGCCTCACGCTCGTCATGGCGCTGCTGACGCTCCTCTTCGGCGCGGCCGCCTTCTACGGCTACCACGAGTTCGACCTGTACGGCGGGAAGGGCCAGCAACAGACCAGCGACAGCGACTCGCTGAAAGGGAAGACCGGCACCGTCACCGAGGTCGTGACGACCTCCGGCGGCGAGGTGAAGCTCTCCGGCGGCGGCTTCAACCCTTACTACTCCGCGCGCTCGATCGAGGGCACGATCGAGGAGGGCGAGGAGGTGATGGTCGTCGATCCCGGCGGCGGCAACGTCGTCACCGTCGAGTCGATGGGATACGTCGAGGACGACATCGACAAAGAGCTCGCGGCGGACCGCGCCCGGAAGGAGGCCGCCGAGGCCGCGGGCGGGGACGACTTGGAAGCGGAGACCGACGGGGAACGCGAGGCCGACGCCGAGACCGAGACCGAACGCGAGTGATCCCCCCCGGGGCCGCTCGGGACTCGGGTGGACAAGACACTTGTCCGGCCTCGCGGATACCCCGGTTATACAGACTGGAAGG
>NZ_NHPG01000142.1:0-9271 GCF_002252965.1 Halorubrum sp. Ea1 | reverse complement strand
GTCGCGGACGCGCGAGCGGGACCCCCGTGGATATATGTCGTCCCCGGCCGACCGCCTCCGCATGAGCGACGACTCTCCGCCGGACGGCGACGCCTCGGACGGCGGCGCGCCCGGCGTGACGTTCCGCGACCGAGGCAGTCGAGGGCGACGCCGTGGGCCGGCGTCCGGACGAGTCGGTCGCGGTCGCGGAACGTCACGCCGGGCGCGCCGCCGTCCGAGGCGTCGCCGTCCGGCGGAGAGTCGTCGCTCATGCGGAGGCGGTCGGCCGGGGACGACATATATCCACGGGGGTCCCGCTCGCGCGTCCGCGACGGTCACTCGCGGTGCGCGCTACTCTCCCCCGACTGCCTCCCGGTGCGCGCTCGCCGCGAGCGCGGCGATCCGGAGCGGCTCGGGCCGCCGGAAGCCGTCTCGCACCAGGTCGCGGACGGCGGCGGCCGCGCGGCCGTCGTCGAGGCCGATCGCGCGGACGAAGAGGGGGTCACCCGCGGGCTTCCCGTCGGGTTCTCCGCCGCGCTCGACCCGCACCCGCGGCGGGAGCGAGCGGTAGACGCCGAGTCGGCGCTCGAGGGCGTCGCCGTCGAACGCCTCGCGGAGCGCGGGTTCGAGCCCGGGGCTCGGCTCGTAGCTCACGGCGTAGACGGGCCGGTCCAGGGCCTCGTGGAGCCGGCGGAGGTCGAGGAGGTTGAACCACGCCGGGGCGACGCCGGCGCAGGCGACGTGGCGGACGTCCTCGCGGCCGAGCGCGTCGAAGAGGGCGATCGCGGCGTCGGTGGCGTCGGTGCCGCCGACGGCGCAGCGCTCGAAGCCGAGTCCGTCGAGGGTCCCGTCGGATCTGACCACGGCGCCGGCTAGGCGGCTGGTTCGGTCGCCGTCGGAGAAGGCGATCCCGAGCGTCCGGCTCGGCGCCGTCACCCCGTCAGTTCTCCTCGGATTTGATCTCCTGGAGCCGGTCGAGAAGTTCGTCGTTGGAGGCGCCGGGCTCGTAGTCGACGGAGCCCTCGTGTACCTCCTCGGCCGCTCGGACTCCGTCCTCGTCGTCGAAATCCGCGTCCAGGTCTTGGTTCTCCTGTTCGGATTCGTCGTAGCTTCCGAAGCCCATATGTGTGTAATACTAACACCCCACCAGTGATAAATCCCCTGCCGGGATCGGGGTCGGGCCCGCACACGTTTTTACGCCGCGAACGCCCTCGTGTGGATATGGAGCCGATCACCGTCACCGCCGACGCGGAGGAGTTCACCTGCAACGCGTACCTCGTGCCCGGCGAAGCGCCGACGCTGGTCGACGCCGGGACGATGCCGGGCGTCGACGACGTCATCGCCGACGCGCTCGCCGACGCCGGCGTCGACGGGTTAGACCGGGTCGTCTTGACCCATCAGCACCACGACCACGTCGGCGAGCTCGACGCGGTGCTCGACCGGTTCGACGCGACCCTCTACGCGAACGCCTCGCACCTGCGACGGGACGTGGGGATCGTCGACGGCGACGAGATCCTGATCGGCGACGAGCCCTGCGAGGTCGTCGAGACGCCGGGCCACGCCGACGACCACGTCGCGTTCGTGGGCGAGGAGCGGCTCTACTCGGGCGACGTGGTCGTGTACAACGACGGCGCGTTCGACGACGGCTCGTTCGGCCGCACCGACATGGCGGGCCAGTCGCGCGAGGACCTGATCGAGAGCCTCCACACGATTCTCAACGTCCTCCCGGACACCGTCGAGACGATGTACCCCGGCCACGGCGACGTCTACCGCGCGAGCGACGGCCCGGACACGGTCCGCGAGGTCATCGAGCGCGCGACCGAGCGCGCCGAGCGCAGAGAGCCGAAGTACCCGGGCGAGTAGCGACTGAACCGCGCCAGCGACATCTGCGATTATATATAAACAGATGTGCGGTGGCGCGTGCCGACGAGCGCCCAGCGGGCGCGAGTCGCACGCGCGAGGGACGCCGCGAGCGCTGATAAGCGCGAGCGGCGAGGCTGGGGAGGCGTGAGGCCGCGGTTGCGGTGCGGTATGGGGTGGGACTCAAAAGGGGCAGTCGCGAGGACGAAGCACGGCGCAGTAAGCACCGCAGGAACGAGCGAAGCGAGTGACGAGGAGCGCAGCAAGCCGCGCGAGTCCTCGCGGCCGGGGCTTTGGCGGTGTTCACTGTCGATCTGTCGTCAGTAATTTATCAGCGAGCGGCTGGGGCTTTGGCGGTGTTCGCTGTCGGCTCGGCATCGGCCGCTTATAAATAGCCGACCGAATCCCCGTACCGATCTAGTCCCAGAACGACTGCGTCCGCGCGTACTCGCGCTCCTGTCGAAGCACGTCGCGGTAGAACTCGTCCTCGTCCTCGCGCAGTTTGTTGATGATCCGCGCGGCGTTGTGCGGCCCGACCCCCCGCGCCGCCAGCGCGATCACGGCGCGCTTCCCGTGCGTCTGGACGAGGCTCGCCGCCCGATGCGCCCGTTTCGTCCGTCGCTCCTGTTCCTCGTCCTTCTCGCTCGCCCGGACCGCTGCGACCGTCTCGTCGTCCCACGGGTTCAGCGCGGCGACGCGGGTCGACCCGCAGTCGGGGCACTCCGGCTGGTCGGGGACGCGCCGCACCTTCGTCGTGCGCCGCCAGTCGGCGCAGTGGAGACAGAAGAGGATGACCCGGTCGTTCCGAATCCGCTCGCGTATCGTCTCGATCACGTCGGCGTCGGCGTTCTCCGGGACGAGGAACTCGGTCCCCGCGGAGCGCCCGGCCGTGCCGAGGGGGGTGCGCTCGCGGGCGATGTCCACGTCGAGAGACCCGTCCTGGATCGCCGCCAACAGGTCCGCCGTCTCCGCGACCGCGAGGTCGGCGTGGAACACCTCGCGGAGCGCCTCGTCGTAGACGGGCGTCCCCTCTAACGCCGCGAGCAGGCGGTCGCCGCCGAACCGCCCCTTCCCCTCGCGGTAGCGCTTGACGGCGCCGAACTTCGCGGCGACTTGCGCGAGCGTGAACTTGAGCGCGTCCGATTTCTTCAGGGCGAGTTCGAGGTACGCCTCCAACCGGTCGGGGTCGGTCGTCTCCAGCACCTCGCGGAAGGTCCCGGGATCGACCCCGTGAGGGACCTCGAACTCGATCCGGTAGGGGTCGACGTCCATTCCGATCGACGAGCCGGCGCGCTGACCGACGAGCGCGGCGAGCAGGCGCGCGAGCGTCTCGTTGACCTCGTGGCCGAAGGCGGCGTTGACCGCGACGGTACGAGCGCTCCCTTCGATCACGATCCGGCGGTCGGTGGGGATCGGGTGGCCGGCCTTGACCTGGTCGACGACCGGTTTCAACGCGGTCGCGACCGTCTCCTCGTCGGCGGGGTAGCGTTCCGCGAGGTCGCCCGCGACCGCCACGGGGGTCGATCCCGCCGCGAGCGCCGCGGCGGCGTCGCCCCGTATTCGCCCGACCTCCTCGGCGACGGGCTTCGGGACCGGGATCTCTTGGCCGATCCACGAGGGCACCTCGCCCGCCGGGTCGGCGATGGGCGTGACGTTCACGCGCTCCTCCTCCTCGTCGACCTCGGTGATGCGCCACATCTCGCCGCGCTGGATGAACGTCTCGCCCGGGCCGGCGAAGTTGACGACGAACCGCTCGTCTAAGGTGCCGATCCCCCGCCGCGAGGACATGTCGTACACCTCGTAGGTGGACTCGTCGGGGATCATCGAGAGGTTCGCGTAGAAGTACTGCCACGTGCCGCCCGACTTCTCTAGCGTGTCGGACTCCTCGTCGAGCCACAGCAGGCGGTTGCCGTCGAGCTCGCGGACGATCTCCTGGAACCGCGGCTCCGAGAGGTCCCGGAACGGGTAGGCGCTCGTGACGGTCTCGTACGCCACGCGGGCGTGGACGTCGCCCTCGTCCATCACGACCCCGACGATCTGGTTCGCGACCGTGTCGAGGCTGCCGTGGTGGATCGCGGCCGGCTCCACGAGCTCGGCGTCGGCGCGCCGGGCGATCGCGAGCGCCTCGAGCGTGTCGTCGCCGCCCTGCGTCACGACGGTCCCCTCCGACACGAGGTCGCGCCGGTGGCCCGCGCGCCCGACGCGCTGGAGCAGGCGGGCGACCTCCCGCGGGCTCCCGTACTGGACCACGTGGTCGACGCGCCCCACGTCGATCCCGAGCTCCATCGAGGAGGTGCAGACGAGCCCGTCCAGGTCCCCCGACTTGAACCGGTCCTCGACGTCGATCCGGACGTCCTTCGAGAGCGAGCCGTGGTGGATCTCGATCTCGGTGGGGTCGGCGTCCCCGTCGCCTTCCCCGCCGCGTTCGGCCGCCTCTCGCTCCCGCTCCGCGAGCGTCTTGAACCGCGAGCCGAGCGCCTCCGCGGTCTGTCGCGTGTTGACGAAGATCAGGGTCGACTCGCGGTCCGCGACGATCCCGCGGATCGTCCGCACGTGGCTCGCGGTCGTCTCGTCGACCGCCAGCTCGCCGGCGAGGGTCGCGTCGCGGTCCGTGATCTCCGGGTCGAGCACGCGCACGTCGGTCCGCGACCCGGCCGCCACCTCGACGATCTCGAACTCGCGGTCGCCCTCGCGTTTCGGGTCGCGCTTACCGCTGCCGACGAGGAACTTCCCGACCTCCTCCGGCGTCCCCACGGTCGCGGAGAGCCCCACCCGCTGGAACGGCCCCGCGACGCGCCGGAGGCGTTCGAGCCCGATAGTCAGCTGCGCGCCGCGCTTCGCGGAGGCGAGCTCGTGGACCTCGTCGATCACGACGTGCGCGACGTCCTCGAGGCCGACCCGCATCTTCGAGCCCGTCAGGATCGCCTGCAGGCTCTCCGGCGTCGTGATCAACACGTCCGGCGGGTCGTCGGCCTGCTTCGACCGCTCGTACCGCGTGGTGTCGCCGTGACGCACCGCGACCTCCACGCCGAGCCGGTCGCCCCACCACTCCAGCCGGTCCATCATGTCGCGGTTGAGCGCGCGGAGCGGGGTGATGTACAGCGCGGAGATCCCCTCGCGGGGCTGGTCGCCCGGCGCGTTTCGGGCGTCGACGATCGCGTCGAAGACGGGGAGCATCGCGGTCTCCGTCTTCCCGGTCCCCGTCGGGGCGAGGACGAGCGCGTTCCGCCCGGCGGCGAGCGGCGGGATCGCCTCGCGTTGCGGCTCCGTCGGCGTCGAGAACCCCTGCTCGGAGAGCGCCTCTCGGACCTCGCTCCCGAGGTGCGCGAACGCGTCCATGCCCGACTGTTCCGCCATTAGCTGATCGTCGGACGTTGGGCGCTCGGGCGATTAAGCCCGTCGCTGTGCGAGATCCGGACGGGCGATCGAGGCCGTCCGCGTCCCCGATAGGCTGGGGTCAGTTCGGTCGACGCCCGGTAGCCGTCCGTTCAGTCGACGATCGGCAGTTCGACGACGAACACGCTGCCCGTCGGTTCGTTGTCTTCGACCCACACGCCGCCGCCGTACTTGTCGACGAGCGTCTTGACGAGGTAGAGCCCGATACCCGTTCCGCCGCTCTCGAGGCCCTTCTCGCCTTCCTGGAAAATCTGTTCTTTGTGTTTATCCTCGATACCGGGACCGTTGTCGGCGATCGACACGCGCACAGAACCGTCCCCAACGCGGGTCGAAACCCCGATTTCGGCCGCGTCCTTGTCGTTGTGGACGACCGCGTTCGTCAGCAGGTTCCGGAACACCGACTCCAACAGCTCGTCCGCCAGCACCGTCACGTCGGGGACCGACCCGTCGACGGAGATCGTCGCCCGGTCCTGATCCGAGCGGACCTTCTCGATCTGCTCGGTGAGTTCGTCGCGGAGGCTCATCGGGGTCCGGTCGGCGCCGACCTGTAGCAGCACGTCCGTGACGTCTTTGGCCGTTTCCGTGATCTCGGCCGCCTGCTTCGCCGCCTCGATGACCGTCCGCGCGTACGTTCGACTCCGATCGTCGGGAAGCGAGTCCTTGAGCAGGTCGGTGTACGACTCCACGACCATCAGCTGGTTCCGGATGTCGTGGCGGACGACCTGATTGAGCAGGGTGAGGTTATCCCGTTGCTGCTCGAGCGTCTGCTCGTACTCCTTGAGCTCGGTCACGTCGCGGGCGTATCCCAAGACGGCGTCCTCTCCCGTTTCCGGCATCTTATAGGGGATCTTCACCGTCTGCAGGATGCGCGTTTCGCCGGCCGCCGTCGTCAACGTCTCCTCGCCGATCTCCTTCGGCTCGCCCGACTCGATCACCTCCAAGTCGTCCTGTCGGAACTCGGCCGAGTCGTCGACGTCGGGGATTATCTCGCCCTCCGAGCGACCCTCGACCTCCTCGGGCGTCTTCCCGTACGCCTCCGCGGTCGCCTCGTTGGCCAAGAGGTACTCGCCGTCGCGGTTCTTCACGAACACCAGGTCCGGCACGAGGTCGATGATCTCCCGGAGCTCCTCGCGGGTCGACTCGAGGGCGATCTCGTACTCCTTCCGCTCCGTGATGTCTTGGAACAGCCCTAACGCGCCGACGACGTTCCCCGCGTTGTCGAACTGCGGATCGCCGATCCCCCTGACCCACCGAGTCTGCCCGGACGCCGTGACGATCCGCAGTTCGAGATCGTACGGCTCGCCCTCCTCGGTCAGCCGGTCGAACGCGGTCTCGATGGTCTCTCGGTCGGCCGGATGGTAGTACTCGATGGCTTCCTCAAGGTCGATCGACTCTTCTACGGGCACCCCGTGGATTCGGTACACCTCGTCGCTCCACGTGAGCGACTCGTCGATCAGATCGACCTCCCACCACCCGATCGACGCGCTCTCTTGCGTCCGCTCGATGAGCGCCCGCGTGCGTTCCAACTCCGTCTCTCGCCGCTTTCGCTCGTCGATGTCGAGGTGGATGCCGACCGCCCGCACCGGCTCCCCGTCACCGTCGCGCTCGACGATCTTCCCGACGCCGCGGATCCACTTCCACTCGCCGGACGCGGTCCGCATCCGATGTTCCGTGTCGTAGTACTCCGTCTCGCCCGCCATGTGGTCTGACAGGGCGTCCTCGACCGGCCCGAGATCGTCGGGGTGGACGCGGCGCTCCCACTCCTCGAGGCGCGGTTCGATCTCGTCGGCGGAATGCCCGAGCATCCGCGCCCACTGATCGTTGAACTCGACTTCGTCGGTGGTCATGTCCCAGTCCCAGATGCCGAGTTGGGCGCCCTCGACCGCGAGTTCGAGGCGGTCTTTGAGCTGCTGAAGCGCTCGCTCTCCCTCTTTCTGCTCGGTGATGTTCGTCGAGACGCCGCAGACGGCCACGATCTCTCCCTCGTCGTCGTACACGGGTGACTTCCGAGTGAGGCGGACGCTTTCCCCCGCGGGAGTCGGGATCGTCTCCTCGAGTTCGATCTGCTCGCCGCCGTCGAGGACTCGTAAGTCGTCCGCCCGCGCCTGTTCGGCGATCTCCTGCGGGAAGAGGTCCTCGTCGGTCATCCCGACGGGATCCTCGTCGACGTCAAACAGGTCGCGGCACGCCTGATTCACCAGGAGATACCGACCGTCGGCGTCTTTGAGAAACACCGCCGCCGACATCGTCTCCAACACGGTCTGGAACCGGCGGTACGTGCGCTGATGCTCTCGCTCCTGTCGCTTTTGCGCGGTGATCTCCCGAGCGACGCCGACGATCCGCGTTATCGTTCCGCCCTCGGTGATCGGCGTCAGCTTCGTCTGCCAGTGGCTCGTCCCGCCCGGGAACGTGAGCCGCTCCTCGTACTCGACCGTGTCGCCCCGTTCGACGCAGCGGCGGTAGTTCGCGGCGACGACCGCGCCCTGCTCGTCGCCGAGGAGTTCCCGCGGCGTCTCACCGCGCATCGCGTCCTCGGAGAACCCCGTTTGTTCCTTGTGCGCGGTGTTGTTCTGTCGAAACGTGAACTCGTAGCCGTCGCCGGTCCGCCCGACCTCAACGACGAAAACGGCGTCGTCCATCTCGCGAAAAATCGCTTCGTAAACTGCGTCGACGCCCTCGTCGGCCACGCCGAACGAGCTAGCGTTGGTGTTCGAACGTGCATTCTCGTCCATCGGTTCTCTTAGCGGTATATAGGATTAATACGCTGATAAGAGTGCGGATATCGACGCCCGAACTCGAACTCTAACGGGCCGCGAGGGCGACGAAATCGACGCTCGATCGCCGGATTCGTGCTCGTCGCCTCGGCCGTCGCGGCCGCTACGTCGCGTCGTCCTCACCAGCCGCGGCCGCTACGTCGCGTCGTCCTCACCAGTCGCGACCGCTACGTCGCGACCGCTACGTCACGCCGCCCGCACCCGTCGCGTACGCCTCGTGGGCGCCCGACTCGAGGACCGCCTCGATCTCGTCGACCACGTCCAGCACGTCCGCGAACGAGGTGTACGGGGCGGCCGGACACACGCGTACCACGTTCGGCGGCCGGAAGTCGACGACCACGCCGCGGTCGGTGAGCGCCTTACTCAGCCGCTCCGCCTCGGGGTGTTCGAGGGCCACGTGGCCGCCGCGGGCCCCGTGCTCGCGCGGGGTTCCGACCGAGACGTCGGGGAGCCGATCGTCGACGAGCGCGATCAGGAAGTCCGTGAGCGCGAGCGACTTGGCGCGCAGGCGGTCGATCCCCGCCTCCCGCAGGAGCTCGACCGAGCCCTCGAGGGGCGCGGCCGCCAGCAGCGGGGGCGTCCCGATCTGCCACGCGCCGGCGGAGTCGGCGGGGGTGTACGTCATCCGCATCTCGAACTGCGTCGCCTTCTCGTGGCCCCACCACCCCGCCAGCGCGGGCGTGAGCCCGTGGTGGCGCTCGGCGACGAACAGCGCGCCGATCGCGCCGGGGCCGGCGTTGAGGTACTTGTACGTGCACCACACCGCGAAGTCGACGCCGACGTCGCCGAACGCGTGCGGGACCGCGCCCGCGGAGTGGGCCGCGTCGAAGCCGGCGTACGCGCCCGCCTCGTGGGCGGCCGCGGCGATCCGCTCGACGTCGAACAGCTGGCCGGAGCGGTACAGCGCGGTCGGCATCCAGACGATCCCCACGTCGTCGTGCGCTTCCAGCGCGGCCTCGATGTCTCGGGGGTCGATCGTCCGCCCGTCGCGGCTCTCGACGACGCGGAGCTTCTCGTCGGGGTCGATCCCGCGCTGGCGCAGTTGGGCGCGGATCGCGTAGTGGTCGGAGGGGAAGTCGAGCTCGTTGACGAGGACGGCGGGCTCGACGCTCCGGTCCCACTCGCCGTCTGCCCGTGCCATCTCCTCCCGCTCCGGGCCGTTCCCCGCCAGCAGCTCGTCGAGGAAGGTGCCGATCAGGGTGTGAATGTTGACGGTGATCGAGTTGCCGACGACGACCTCGTCGGGTGTGGCGCCGACGAGG